>JAEDJU010000004.1 GCA_016296195.1 Candidatus Methanomethylophilaceae archaeon
ACCTGGATGATGGGGTGCCTGACATCGATCTCCTGGAGCTGCTGCTCGTAGACCTGCTCCGCGACGGAGTGACATGCTGCGGCCGCGACATCCTCGAAGCTCTTTCCGTCTCCTAGGGTGGTGACCAAATCCTGGATACCGAAGACCGAACAGTAGGAGTTCATCTTGGCGTTCCTCCAGTCACCCTTGTCGGCGAGCGCACCCAACTGGGTGACATCGATCTTGAGCCTCCTGGAGGTCATCTCGAGGAAACGTCCGGATGCTCCGGCACAGACTCCTCCCATGGTGAAGTTGTCCGGGATACCGTCACGTACGGTGATGGCCTTGTTGTCCATTCCTCCGATATCGATGATGGTGGCCTCTCCCCTCTGCCTGTCGGCGAGCCATACGGCTCCCTTGGAGTTGACGGTGAGCTCCTCCTGGACCAGCTTGACCTTGTCCTTGAAGTGCTCCCCCAAAGTGAAACGTCCGTATCCGGTGGTACCCATGGCATCGATGTCCTTGTACTCGAGACCGGCCTGTGCCAGCGCCTCGTTGAGCACAGCGGTGGCGGACTCCACGACGTTGTGGGACGGGGTCCATGCCTTACCGATGATCTTGTTGTCCTGCATGATGACAGCCTTGGTGGTCGAGGATCCGGAGTCGAGACCGGCGGTGATTCCTGCCTGCCTCTCCCTTGCGAGGAGCTCCTTCCTGGTGACGATGGTGACCAACGCCTCCATCCTGGTCAGCAGCTGGGACGCCTTCAGCCTCTCGGTGAAGGAGTATGTGACGACTGGGAGGTTGGTGTTCTCCTGGATGAACCTCCTGACCTCGTTCCTGACCAGTGCGGCCTCCGCACACCTGAAGCAGGTGGTGATGAACACCGCATCCGCGGCGTAGTTGCCGTCGGCGAGCTGTACGGCCCTTGCGATCATCAGCTTGAGCTGGTTGGAGCGGGGTCTGAATCCGAACCTCTCCACGGCGATCTCGATGTCCGCCGCGGACACGTCGGGGTAGACGACCTTCGCACCTACGCTGCGCGCCGCCTTGTCGATCTCGTACTGGACACTGCTGTATTCGGTTCCGCATGAAAGCTGTGCGATCTTGATGGTCACTGCAATCCCTCCAGGAATTCCTTGATCTTTCCGACGAAGGCCTTTCCCTCCTCCTCGTTTCCGGGATAGGGGAGCCTGAGCGCCGGGATGTTGCGTCTCTTCACGAGGTACTTCACCATGAGCTCGGAGCGCTCGCATCCGACACATCCGAAGGAGAACGGCGGGTCGTCGACGATGATGGCCGCATCGGCCTCCTCGATCAGAGGACCCCACACGGCGAGCCTTCCCCTCACACCGGAGGGGACCTCGATTCCCGCGTACTTGAGTCCCTTGACCACATCGTCCAAGGTGACGTTCATGGGCGGCATGTCCACCTCAATGTTGTCTATCCTTTCCTGCAACGCCGCCATAGTGCTGAGCGGCTCATGACCGAATCTCTCCACCAGATCGAACAGAATGAGACTGTTCGGGGGGTCGATGAACACCTTCATCTTTTCACCTCGCAAATTTCAATGAGTTTGTCTACCGGGAGCCTCTGCTTCACCGGGATTTCCTTGTAACCTTCGCCGTTGTCGATGGCGTCCAATCCTGCCTCGATGTACGGCAATGCCTGCCATTCGTCCTCCAGCTGGCTGAAACCGGGCCTGGTACCGTGCTGCGCACGGCATCTGACGGGGTCTCCCAGCCTGTATGCCCTCCTCTTGGAGAACACGGAATTACCCTGGGTCTCCCTCAGGTTGTCCGTGATCCTGCGGACCACTTCGCGCCTTCCTTCGATGAGACATCCGTAGCATGTCTCCTTGAGCGCCACATCCTCCCCCATGGAGTGGATGGTACGTGCCAACATCTCGGGCGTGAGCCTCGAGGAAGGGCTGATCATGAGCAATCTGGTCTCTCTTTCCTCGCTCATAGTTTCATCTCCGTGATGTATACGACCCCTTCCTCGTCGATGGATTCCTCGAAACGTGTCAGGTCGTCGACGAACTTACCGAAGATGTTGGTACCGAACGGTTCCTCTCCGGTGGGTCCGAACTCCTTGCTGTCCGTGAGCCTGATACCCAGAAGTCCGTGGTGGTCGCAGGCCTGGTTGGTCAGACCGATATCTCCGCGTTTGCACTTCTTGAAATGGTCCCCGGGATAGAGGGATTTTCCTCTCTCCTCGTCACCCTCGAACGTCACCATGGACATTCCGGGGAACCAGAAGTGGACCTTCATGACTCCGATCGGCTTGTGGTTGAGACCGGTGACCTTCTCGAAGTAGTGCACATCGGCCTCCTTCTTGCGGTTGAGCTCGATCCTGTAGACGGATGCCTTGTCGACACCGAAGAGGACGACCTCTCCCTTGTTGATGATGTCCACCGTGTTCTCGGGGGTCTGCTCGACGATGATGGCATCGTCGGTCATCTCTCCTCCGCGTGTGACCTTTATGCCCGCGGACTCCATGAGCTTGATACCGTCGGCCATGTTCATTCCGACGGCCATGAGCCTGGAGGGTTCGGTGACCACCTTGATCTTGTCGTTGCCCTTGCACGACGAGAGGATGGATGAACCCATCACCACGTCTCCGACATGGCTGTGGTTCTCCGACATCTGTCTCCTCTCCCTGTAGAAGAAGAGACGTCCGGTACCCACTCCGGTGCTGCGCACGAACACCCCGTCCTTGGACCTGACGGTCCTCCTCTCGGATGCGAGGGATGTATCCATGTCGTCATCCACGGCGACGTAGCTTCCGGTGTCGTGGGATATGTTGACATGACCCTTCTGGGCCACGATCATGAGATGCTCCGCGGATGCGGGGGACTCCATGTCCAGTTTGACCTTGACGTAGGTCTCGATCCTGTTGCCGTCCTCCAGCTTGTATCCGAGATCGGAGGTGATGATGAAGTTGTCCTTCTGGCTCTCCGAGATGACGGGGCCGATGGAGATGATGCTGTCGCCCTCCTTGAAATCGTCGAGGACGTGCCTTCCACGGGTGACCCTTCCGATCCTCTGACCGCCGGTACCGTAGTTGGAACGGTGGTCGTCGCGTGCCACCATCATGTACGTGGTGGCGTTGTCGAAACCTCCCAGTGTGAAGAAGCAGTCGTACTTGCGGTACATGGCCTCCTCGCGTATGACGGGGAGGTCGGTGTGGAACGAACCGAACGCGACGATGTCGTGGGTCGCCCACCTGGCGTTGGATCCGACGATCTCGGCGGACATGGCCTTCCACATCCTTCCGTGCTCGCTGTCGTCCAGGTGGACGGTGAACCTTCCGCGGGTGGTGACCACCTCGAAGTCCTCGGACTCCGTCTTGATGGACTCGGACGACTTGAATACGGATACGACGGTGCCTGCCTCGTAGTCCTTGAGGCGCGCCACGGCGTCCTTCAGGGTGGCCTTGTCCTTCAGCTTGACCTCCACCCCATTGACGGTGACGATCATCACGAATCCCTCCTGTCGGGCAGCATGTTCAGCACCTTGGATACGATCTCGTCCAGTTTCTCCTGGGGACAGGATACTCCCCTGATGACACCGGTGACGATCTCCTGTACGGTTCCCTTGGTGTTGATGTTCTCGTCGTCTGGCATGACATACTTTGTCTTGACACCTATAGCCGCAAGATCCTCGTAGTCAATAGGACACTGTGCGACCAGGATCGCAGGGATGTTCACGTTCCTGAGGATCAGTCTGGCCTTCCAAATGATGTGGCTCCTGACGTTACCCAGGTGAATGAGTGCCACCTTGAACTGCTGTATGCGCTCCACCTCGATGGGATCCAGACCCATGCACTGACCGTGCGTGATGTCGGGGGCATCGGCGGGGACTCCCGCTCCGGCGTTGAGGACCAGAACGGATGTGTCTATACCCTCCTCGCGGAGAGCATAGGTGATCTCGCATACGGGCTTGGTGATGTGCCTGCGTCCGGGACCCATGGCGATGGCGACGACATCCTTGCCGCTCTCGGAGATGGTCGCCCTCTGGGCGAGACCTCCTCCCTGACCCATTCCCATGGATTCCCTGCACTCTACGAAACTGAGGTGCCTTCCGATTCTCTGTTTCATAACTCTCCACCGGTTTCCAGGATCTCCTGCTCGAGATCCCTGAGTTTCTTCACGAGTTCGTCCGCGGGACCGATGAACTCGATCTTTCCTTCCTTCATGAGGGCTCCGCGGTCGCAACAGTTGAGGATGAAGTCCATGTCGTGGCTGACCACGATGAACGTCTCGTTGAGGTCGTCCCTCGCTTTGAGCACGGCCTTGGCAACGGTGACCTTGGTGATGGGGTCCATGGTACCGGTGGGCTCGTCGAGGACGACGATCTTGGGTTCTTTGATGAGGACCTGTGCGAAAGCGATCCTCTGGTTCTCTCCGACGGAGAGGGTTCCGGGCTGTGCCTGGAGGACGTTCTCGATGCCCTTCCTCGGGAATCCGACGCTGAGGAGCGCCTGGATGGCCTTGACCTTGGCCAGCTCCGCAGGCATCTTGATACCGATGCTGGAGGACAGGTTCATGAGGACGGTGTCGAACGGATAGAGGGTGAACTCCTGGTGGAGCACGCCGATGTATGCGGTGGCCCTTCCCTTTCCTCCCTCTCCGGGATCGCTCATGTTGATCCAGCTGTCTCCGATCTTGATCTCCACCTTTCCTTCGGTGGCGGGGGTCATACCGGATATCATACGGGAGGTGGTGGTCTTTCCGGCTCCGGAGAATCCGACGAGGGCGAAGATCTCCCCCTCCTTGATGTCGAAGGACACACCGTCGACGGCCTTGACGACTCCCCTGACGACGGAGAAGTAGTGCTTCTTGGCGTTCTCGAGTCTGATGAGGGTCTCTCCCACGTTGTGGACGGTTCCCTTCTCGAACTTGTACTCCTCCATGAACTTGTTGGTGACATCGGTGGGATCCCCCTGCGCGACGACCTTGCCGGCGTCGAGCCATATGGCGGTGTCCGCCATCTTGGTGATGGCATCCGGCCAGTGGGATGCGAAGACCATGCAGATGTTGTGCTCCTTGACGTACTTGACCAGCCTCTCGTGGACGAGTGCGGCGGTGTAGGGATCGAGGGTTCCGGTGGGTTCGTCCGCGAGGAAGAACAACGGGTCCTTCGCAAGCTGTCTCGCCATGACGACCCTCTGCTTCTCTCCTCCGGACAGATCGCGGGCGATGTGGGTCGTCCTGTGGGTCATGTTGACGAAATCGAGCAGTTCGATGGCTGTCTTGATCTTCTTGTTCTCGGGGGTGCCGTCGGGCATCGCCTCGTAGATGTTCTCCAGGACCGTATCGTCCCCGAAGAGCGCGAAGGTCCTCTGGAGCATGATCGATATGCGGAGATGGAGTGCGACTCTGACGGGATCGCGCTCGCGAAGGGACCACATGTCGATCCATTCGTCCTGCATCTCGGTACCGCAGTGGGGACAGCACTTCTCTCCGACGGGTGTGTCGAGGCAGTTGCACTTGGGACAGCGGTCCACGTGGTAGAGGATCCTTCCGGAGTCGGGCTTGTATCCCTCGGAGCCCCTGATCATGTGGATGAGGACACTCTTTCCGGCAGCACTCTTACCGATGAGTCCGAGTACCTCTCCTGTCCTGAGGGTGACGGAGATGTTATCAAGCACGACCTTGCCATCGAAGGACTTGGTGACGTTCTCGAGCTTAAGAAGTTCGACACCTGTTTCTGACATGTAAGGTTAAAAGGTGCCGACCCTATTAAACCCAGCGGTATCCATTTTTTATTATACGTAATAATTAACCCTCGTTAATCTAAACATCGTTAAAAACGACGTTAAAAAATCAAAAGTTTTTAAAATACTACCAGATTACCATGGATATGCCGAGTGCATCCAACAGACATCCGGGTTCCGCAGCGAAATTCTCAGACTATCACGTTTGGAAGGCCTTAATGTGCTTGGACCCGTACGAACCGGTGGGACGCAAGAGGCTGTCCGAACAGCTTTGCATCGGAGAGGGCAGCACACGTACATTGTTGGCCCTGCTGGAGAAATATGGATGCACGTTCACCAACAAGACCGGTATCTATCTGTCCGAGGAAGGGGAGAAGATCCGCAACGGCGTCATCCTCGAGATGGCCCATCTGAGGATAGGCAGCATGACCATCAGCGACTGCGACTGTGCCGTCAAGGTACCGCATGCATCCAAGAGGATCAAGTACGGTTCCGAGGAGAGCGACGTCGCACTGAGGAACGGTGCCAGAGGTGCCACCACACTCGTGTACAACGGTGGCAGGCTCAAGTTCCCCGGTACCGACCAGGAGGTCGACGATGAGATTCAGGAGATGTTCCAGAAGACCTTCAAACTGAAGGAGGAGGACGTCATCATCATCGGTACGTCCAACACCCCCCAGAACGCGGAGAGGGGCGCCGTGTCCGTCGCATTGTCCCTGATGGGCGGTCTGAAGTTCAAGAAGGAGCTGCACGGTATATTATCATCATCGAGCAACACCAACGAACTTATCTCCCTGGCATTCGCCATCCACGAGCTGGTGGGAGGTCTGCCGGTATGTGCCAAGAGCAAGAACAATCTGGGCATCAGGATCGAGGACGGCGTGGTCATCGACAACGCGTACAGCGGTGCCGTGCTGGAGGAGGCCATCCAGACCGGGAAGACATACAGGAAGATAGCGGAGAGCGGTCCGTACAAGGGCATCCGTGTCATCGTCACCCCCATCGACCTGGACGGTACCGTCATCGGATCCGTGGGCGTGGTGGATCTCAAAGAACTGTTCTCCTCGCACCTCTACGACGCGTACAAGGTTTGAACGTGAAGATACGTGCCAGCGTGTCAAAGCTTAAAAGCACGTCATACGATACGGAACGCATGACGGACGACAAGCCTCTTGAGATCATCAAAGGTATGAGAGGTGTCAGGGAGGCCTTCTACCTGGACAAGGAGACCCTGGAGAAGGTCAGGGCCGAGGAGGAGACCGTGATCTCCCCTGGTACCGGCACCGCGGTTGACAACATAGGATTCAAGGAAGCCATCAAGCGCGAGAAGGTCATCTGTATCATCAAGGATCCTCGCTTCAGGCCTCCGCCGGAGCCCACGGTCATCCTCAAATGCAGTGACGGACAGATCATGGGAGTGGAAGTGTTCCCCAACACCCAGGACCAGTATGTCGGCAAGGACAACTGTCTGATGGTGTCCGACGGATTCGTGGTGTTCCTCGACGTCGTACCCAAGGAGGGAAGCAAGGAGGCGTTCATCATGCCCCCCGTGTCGTTCCCCGAGCTGAACCTTTCCAACGGATGCAAGAACGTGGTGTCGTGCAGTCCCGCACCCACCAGCGACAAGATGATCCGCGACTCCAGGGGACTCCCCGACGACGCGAGACTGGCATCCATCCTCGTCGGATACGACTGCGCTTAATCGAGCGTCACTATCTCCTTGACCTGATCCATGGTCAGGTTCAGGGAGATCATCTCTGACACCGTGGCCACATGGCCCACGGTGATACCAGATACAGATTTGGACAGGAACCCGAAACCTTTCTTCACACCCAACAGTTCGTGTGCGGTCTTGTCCAGTTTGATCACGAACGAATGCACCTGCCAGGAACCCAGATCCACGTTGACGGAGTCCACGGTACCGACGATCTGCTGATCGTGGGAGTACACCTTCTTCCCTATGAGATTGCCCACCGAAGGCAGAGCATCCGAATCCGCACGGATGTAGGATCTCGCACCCTCCACGGTGTCGGGCATGAGGATCACGTCATGCATCTCGAACGCCGGAGGCTTGACCAGGATCATGGATTTGCTGGATCCAGCACCTATCAGATTGGACACGTCCTTGGTACATCTGACCTTGAGTCCCTCCACATCCCAGGTGGATGCATCGTAGCGGACGTCCTGCACATCCCCGACGCTGTACGCATCCTGTGAGATGAGAGTCATCTTCTTCAATTCTTCAAGGGTGATCACTGTCATACCCTACATATCGCATAGAGGGTAGAAAAAACTTCACAATGAGGTAAGGGGTTGGTTAAAAGGTTTGAAAGGGTGAGCTTTGAGCTCATCCCTTGATGGACTTGACGAGTGCGAACAGGTTCTCGTCCTTGATGAGGGCGGACAGACCGCATCCGGGGGAGATGACGTTGAATCCCGCTGCTGCGATCCTCTTACCTGCTGCTGCACAGTCCTCAGGAGTACCCTGGAGCAGAGGGTTGACGACACCAACGTTTCCGACGAGTGCGACACGGCCTGCTGCGATCTTGACTGCCTTCTCGGAGTCGACCTTCTCCTCGATGGAGATTCCGGTGACACCGGTGTCAGCCATGAGGGGGATGATCTCGGAGGTGTCTCCGCAGATGTGGAGGACGGACATTGCGTCCTTGACAGATGCGAGAGACTCGTGGACATACTTACCGGAGTAGTCGGTGAACATGTCGGGGGACAGGAGGTCGGTGGAGGAGGAGGGCTCGGACATCTGGATGATGTCTGCTCCTGCGTCTGCGAGTGCCTGGGTGTAGGCCTTGACGATGGGGTTGACCGCATCGATCCACTTGACGACCATGTCGGGGTTCATCATGATACCGAAGACGAGGTTCTCGGTGGAGACCATGTGTCCGGCCAGAGTGAAGGGTCCGGTGTTTCCTGCGACGACTGCGTACTCGTTTCCGTACTGCTCCTTCAGCAGCTTGGTTGCCTCGATGATGACAGCGGGGCGTCCTCCCTTGAGGAACTCCTCGGGGTCAAGGAGGTTGGGCTCGTCGTAGACATCCTCCATTGCATCGAACTTGAAGGGGTGCTTCTTGATCATGGGGGTGCTGTTCTTCTTTCCGGGGTCGACGACACATCCGAGCCTCTCTGCCTCTGCGGTCAGACAGAAGGAGGACCTGACTGCCTCGAATCCATAGTAGGTAGCCTGTGCGGCTCCGAGCTTTGCCATGAGCTTTGCGTCGGAGTGTGCCTCGGGCCATGCTGCACCGCAGTTGTCCATCTCACCGACGGTCGCGGACTGGGTGAAAACTGCAACTGGGGGCCTGTCGAGTGTCTCTTTCTTCATCGCTGCGAGAACTCTTTCTCTGGGAGTCATTGACATAATATATCTCTCCTTGGACGTTGGATTAGTTTCACTGTATTTAATCCTCATGTCGAACATATGACCGTGATATGCCGTAAATGTCGGATGCCGAGCATACGGATGAGAGTTGTAATCCTACATATCTGATATGAGAAAAAGGGTAAGAAGGTTGGGGATCCCGGTATCTTTTCCGGGATCAGAGCATCTCGGGCGGGTCACCCACGACCCTTGAGATGACCTCCACGAAGTTGACCGTCCTGGCGGTGGTCTCGTCCTCCCAGTCTCCCACACCGCCCTCCGTGGCCATGTAGGTCTTGATCTTCGAGGTCTTCACGATGTTCCTCGCGCCTGCGGCGAGGAGATTCTTCTCGAGGAAGCTCTCCAGCCACCTGCGGGTGGCGGCGACGGCGGTATCGAGATGCGTATAGTATGCCGCACCGGCGAACGGGATGTTGGCCAGGAACCTGTAGTCGGGTGTGGGGGAGATGGTCGCGGACAGGGATTCCGCCAATTTGCTCGAGACCGCACCCACGGCGTTACCCACATCGTTGTTCTCCGGGAAGTACACGTCGGCGTTGAGGCGTTCCGCCAGATCCTCCATCATGTATCTGGACGGTGCGCCTATCCCTATGATGGGTACGGAGAACTTCGGCGCCATGGTCATGAAACCTTCGCGTACCGGCGAGACCATCCTGCGGAGCATTACGCGGGAACCGTGCCCGTCCCAACCCCTGAGGTCGTCGTCCAGCATCTTGGTCATTATCACTTCCGCGACCTGGGCCTTGATCTCCTCGAACACTGCGGTGGCGGCCTGCCTCTTGCTCATACCGAGCCTTTCGCTAAGTGCTATGATACCCGCTTCGGCACCCTCCCTGCTTCCGAGTTCGAACTTCTTCAGGAACACCATGACGTCGGTGGGGGTGAGGGATGCTATGATCAGTCCCTCCTTGCGGACCATGGAGCAGAGTTCGTCCTCGATCACCCACAGTCCTTCGACCATGTTGACGATCTCCATCTTGTTGAGCGGGCCCTTTCCGTCTATGGTGTCGAATATGCGCAACTCCTTCTCGGTCAGCACGGACCTGTCGAATCCGGGGACGGTCTCGTAATACTCGTAAATCTCGGAATGCTTTATCCTGGGGACGAGATCAGGGTGTCTCTCCACGTATGTACAGAGAGGGATGACCCTGTCGGGACCGATGATGAACTTGTTCCCGTCCACGTTTATCTTGGAATCCCCTCCGAGGGCGATGGTGCACATGTCGACGGCCTTGACCCTGGTCCTCCACTTGCCGATGGAGGCACCTTCGAACTGTATCTGCGGGAATCCTCCCTCCATGACGGCGATATCGGTGGATGTACCTCCGATGTCCACCATGATGCAGTTCTCGTATCCGGACAGCACCTTCCCGCCCATGGAACTCGCGGCGGGACCGGACAGGATGGTCTGGATCGGATATCTCTTGGCATCCTCGAGGTTCATGACGGATCCGTCGCCCTTGTACACCATGATGGGTGCTTTGATCCCCTTCTCCCTGAACGTCTTCTCCACATCGTCGAAGAACTTGGTGACGATTGGGATCAGTTTTCCGTTGAGTACGGCGGTCTCCGCCCTGAGGTCGATACCCAAGGCAGCGGACAGTTCGTGACCCGCCACCGTCGGCAGACCGGTGAGCTTCACGGCAAGGTCCTTCACCTTCTTCTCCTGCTGGGAGTTGGCGACCGCGAACAATCCGGAGATGGCGATGGCATCCACGCCTTTGGACACCTCCATGATGGCTTTGGTGACCTCGTCCTTGGAAAGAGGGTGAACCGCGCGTCCCGCACTGTCGCATCCTCCCTTGACCATGGCCTGGTTCTTCTCTCCGAAGTGGACCTCCTCCTTCGGGTCCCATCCGATCAGGATCAGGCCCACCTCCCCTCCGTGACCTTCCAGAACGGAGTTCGTGGCCAATGTGGTGGAGATACCTACGAGGGAGATGTCCTGGGGTTTTATGTCGCAGGATGCGAAGACGGCATCCACCGAGTTGTACAATCCTATCGAGAGATCGTTGTGTGTGGTCGGGGATTTCCTCTTCGCGATCACCGTGTTGTCATCCAGGTCCACGATGACCGCATCGGTGAAGGATCCTCCGGTATCGATACCGAGGCCGTACCTTGCGGCGCTCACCTTCTCGAAATCGTCGCTGTATGTATCGGGTTCCACCAATCCGACGCCCTCGACCAGTTTTCCGAGATAACCGGAGACCTTCTCCCTCTTCTTGGTGGCCGAGTTGTATCTGGTCGTCTGATAATATACATAGTAGGAATTGCCGGATTTCTTCACATCGAAGCATTTCCTGCCGCCTTCCTTCTCCTTTCTGATCCAATCCTGGACCCACTGATCGTACTCGGACCTCTGTACCATGATTATTGTAACAAATTATGCGTATATATACCATACCGTATAAGTTTTTCAAAGAAAGTTATACGGTATCCACAAAAACACATGAATTTCTACAATAGATGAAAGAAAACCGGATGCTCGCGTCAGAAGGTATTAAGGGGTTTGGGAAAGTGTTTCAGGAGTAGCTGATCGTCATCCGAGTAATCAGATTCCGAGGAATGCTGCTGCGACGTGGGATGCCTCGACTGCGTCGTAGGACCATCCGTCCGCACCGATCTGGTCTGCGAACTCTTTGGAGGTCGCTCCACCACCGATCATGGTCTTGATGGCTCCCTTCTTTCCGGCCTCCTTGAGGTCTGCCTCGACCTGCTTCATTCCGGCGAGGGTGGGGGTCATGAGAGTGGAGGTTGCGATGATCTGTGCGTTGTTGTCGATCGCGGATGCGATGATGTCCTTGATGGGGATGTCCTTACCCATGTCGATGACGTTGAGTCCGAGTCCGGTCAGCATGGCCTTGACGATGTTCTTTCCGATGTCGTGAACATCTCCCTCGACGACTGCGAGAACGACGGTTCCCTTGGATGCGGATCCGTCTCCCTGAAGGAGGGGCAGGCAGAGGTTGAGTCCCTGGTAGAGGGTGTTGGCTGCGAGAAGGACCTGGGGCAGGAAGTACTTCTTGGAGGCGTAGAGGTCTCCGACGATTCCCATTGCCTTGGAGAGACCCTCAAAGATGATGGTCTTTGCATCGATTCCCTCGTCGAGGCAGGCCTGGGTTGCGGCCTTTGCTTCCTTAATCTTTCCCTTTACGACAATGTCGATAAGTGCGTCCATGTTTGCGCTCATTGTAATTCCTCCAACCTTTTCAGGCTGTGATTGATGATTGTCGGGAAGTGACTTAAAGACTATGATGGATGGTTAATATATCCTACTCTTATAATAAGAGTCCGTGAATCTATATTTAAAAGTATTCCTAAATGGTCAAATGTATAACTCGGACGCCCCGCCCAGTTCGCCAAGCTCCATGAGGCCGAGATCCGAGATGCCGTAGAGCTCCGCGGAGGCCATGTCGCACGACCTGCAGGCGGGGGACATGAAGTCCTCCTGCAATCCCGAGGAGAAATCTGTTCCCGATGACAGGAAGCTGAAGGGAGGGATCACCAAAACCCCTTCCTTGCGCGCGTACATGAAACACTGCATCTTTATCCCGCCGCACATGGAGCCCGATATCCTCACCGAAGGATGCTCGTGTCCGATCACCACCGGACGTACGCCGGAATCCACATGGCCGTGCTCCAGCCTATAACCCCCGACGTCGTAGTAGTCCACCACGTCTATCCCCATATCGGCGACGATGTTCTGCACGTAGTTGTCATGGTTCCCCTTCACGATGACGGGTTCCGCCGCATCCGCTATCAGACGGACGATGTTCCTGACCTCCTCCTTGCCCTCGAACTTGGCGCGTCTGAAATCATGCTTTATATCCCCCAGAAGGACCACGGTCCTGGGTTCGTACTTCTCCAGGATGCGGTTGAGGAGTTCGCGTATGGATTCCGTGTTCAGACGCGGCAGGTACATACCCTCGTCCTCCAATGCCCTCTCGTATCCCAGATGCAGGTCGCCGATGACCAGTACCTTCTCTCTGTCGAACACCACGCACCTGTCGTTGGTGATCCTCACACCCGGTTCGATCTCCTTGGAATCCATGTACCTGGGAATGTCCGAATCATAGATTAGGGTAGCGTCCGCGTAAGGGGGCACAATATAATAAAGGCATAAGAGATGGTGGCAAGCATGATAGAGAGCACCTTTCAGATCCTTCCTCGCCTTGGACCGAAGAAGGAGACCATGCTGTGGGAGTCCGGGATCAGAAGATGGTGCGATTTCATAGACTGCGATTGCGTATGCAACTTCAAGGGCGATGTCAAATCCCGCATGGATTCGCAGCTGAACTACGCGTACGAACTGCTGGATTCCGGGGACTGTTCCGGTCTCGGCAACATGCTGAAACCCAGGGAGCACTGGAGGCTCTTCGACCGCTTCAAGGGATCCGTGGGATATCTCGACATCGAGACGGACGGGTTGGACCGCGACTCGGAGGTCACGGTGGTCACCATCCACAAGAAGGGCGGAACGGTCACGCTGGTGAACGGACAGGGGTTGGATGCCGGATCGCTGAAGGATGCCATGTCCGACGTGTCCATGCTGGTGACGTTCAACGGAAGATGCTTCGACGTACCCGTTCTCCGTTACAGCTTCCCGGAGGTGGATTGGGACATCCCCCACTTCGATCTCAGATTCGGATGCAAGGACGTGGGCCTCAAAGGAGGACTGAAATCCATAGAGAAGGAGATAGGCATCGCCAGGTCCGATGACATATCCGACGTGGACGGTTTCGAGGCCGTCAGATTGTGGAAGAGATGGACCAGGGACGGGGACAGGGACAGTCTCGATCGCCTGGTGGAATACAACAGGGCGGACACGGTGAATCTTGAGGTCCTCGCCGACACCGTCTACCCTAGGCTGGTGAAGGAATATGCAGGATTTGTCGACGATACATCCTGACCTTCCGGGGATGGTGTCCCGTGCGGCGGATGCCGTGAGGAATGCGGACGACATACTGATAGTGTCGCACATAGACGCCGACGGCATCACCAGTGCCGCCATAGCGTACAGCACCTGCATACGCAGGAAGATGTCCGTCATGAGACACACGGCCCTGGAGACGTCCAAAGGCAAGCTGACCGAGAAGAAGCTGAAGGACAGATACGATGCCGTGATGAAGCGTACGGACGGCAACACCGAGCGTCGCATACGCGACATGGCCGAGATATACACATCCGCGGAGACCGTCCTGAAGGATGGTTGCGTGGACCCCGTATCGGTGAACGCCGTGATGACGGATGCCAAGAGATGTTTGGATAGGGACATGCACGGACTCGCCGAGGCGAAGGTGAAGGTCAGGTTCGCGAAGAAGATGGATCCCGATACCATCAGGATGATACGTTCGGACGGATCGTCACTGGTATGGATCTGCGACCTCGGAAGCGGATACAAGGGTCAGATGTGCCGCGACGACATCCTGATCACGGATCATCACGTCCCAGATTCCAACGGCGGACCGGATACGCAGGACGACAGACAGACCAGGCTGTGGTTCACCTTCGATATTCTGGAGATCAATCCGGTGAACATCGGCATGGAGGGATCCACCCAGGGATGCGGCGCCAGCGTCACATATCTCGTGGCGAGGGAGGTCGACCCGGACAACAGGGACCTGGCGCAGCTGGCCGTGGTGGGAGCGTGCGGGGATATGCAGGACCTGCCCATCAAAGGCCTGACCGGTATCAACGCGATAGCCCTGAAGGATGCCGAGGAGAACGGGGACGTGGTCGCGGAAGAGGACCTGAGATTCTTCGGTCGCGAGACCAGACCCCTCATCAACTATCTGAAGTACAGCGGGGACCCGGAGATCCCGGGGATCTCCGACGACGGCGTGGGGTGCTCCAAACTCCTGAGGTCCCTGGACATAGAACTGAAGGATGACGGTGCGTTCAGGACCTGGAACGATTTGAATCCGGACGAGAAGGAGAGGGTCACCAGGTCGATACTCGACAGACTTAACGGGGAGGCCCAGGGCAGGGCGTACGGTTTCGCATACACCCTTCCGAGATACCCGCGCCACACGGAATACAGGGATGCGAAGGAGTTCGCCACCATGCTGAACTCCTGCGGACGTTACGACGACGCCGAGACGGGTATGCAGGTGTGCATCGAAGGCCGCAACGCGTCCGAGGAGCTTCTCAAGAGGGTGAAGAGGCACCGCTCCGAACATACCGAGAACATCAACAGGTGCACCCAGTACATACTGGAGAACGATATGATTCGGACGTGCAGGAACATAAGGTACTTCTTCGCGGGAGACAGCGTGGAGGAGACCGTGGTCGGCATCGTTGCGGGTTCGTTGTTGAGCAAGGATCCGGAGAGATACGGTATGCCAATGATGGGATTCGTGGACACGGATGACGGTGTGAAAGTGTCCGCAAGAGCCGACAGATCCCTTGTGAAGAGGGGGTTGGACCTGTCCGCGGTGATGAACAAGGACGCAGGCATGGTGGGCGGATACGGCGGCGGCCACAACATCGCCGCCGGTGCCACCATCCCGAAAGGGACGGAGAAGAGGTTTCTCGATGTCGCCAACGACATCATGCTGATACAGATCGTGTGATTCAATCCTTCATCACGGTGTACAGCACCGCCTTCTGTGCGTGGAGACGGTTCTCGGCCTCGTCGAATACGACGCTCTGGGGTCCGTCCATGACCTCGGCGGTGATCTCCTGTCCGCGGTGTGCGGGGAGACAGTGCATCACGATACAGTCGGGCTTCGCTATGGAGAGGAGCTCGCTGTTGATCTGGTAGTCGTGGAAGATCCTGACGGCCTCCTCGAGAGGGGTGTCGTCACCCATGGAGATCCAGGTGTCCGTGTAAAGGACGTCCGCATCCTTGCAGGCCTCCTTGGGCTCGTGCGATGCGATGATCTTGCTTCCGTTCGCATCCGCGATCCTGGACGCGTTCAGCATGATCTCGGCGTTGGGCATCCTGGTGGCGGGACAGCATGCGACCATGTCCATTCCCATGATGGCACATGCGTACAGCAGGGAGTTGCAGACGTTGTTACCGTCTCCCAGGTAGACCAGTTTCTTTCCGCGGAACCCTCCCTTCTTCTCCTTGATGGTGACCATGTCGGCGAGTGCCTGACAGGGGTGCTCGAGATCGTCCAATCCGCTGATGACGGGGACGGATGCGTTCTCTCCGAGACGGTCCATCACCTTGTAGTTGAATGCGCGGTACATGATACCGTGGACGAACCTGCTCATGACGTGTGCGGTGTCCTCGACGGTCTCGCCGTGTCCCATCTGCATCTTGGTGGCCTCGATGTAGAGTGCGTGTCCTCCCAGCTCGCTGATGGCAACGTCGAACGAGATCCTGGTCCTGGTGCTGGGTTTCTCGAAGATCATCGCGAGCGTCTTTCCCTTGAGGGGATCGCCGTGGTGTCCGCGCTCCTTCTTGAGCTTGGTCGCGAGGTCGACCAGCTCGGGCATATCGTCCTTCATATCCAAAACGGAGATTATGTCTCTCTTGGCCATGATATATCGACTCCCCTAGAAACTACATAAACCATTTGCTCAAAAATGGACAAAAACAATCATGTTTTGACCGATACGTCATATCATCCGATGCATGCGATGATACGGACATCCTTCCGGACGGACCCGTAAGGAGGGCCTATCAGGATGTTTCGGACGTATATCCTCCATATCGTCACTGTTGCGGATACGATACCGTGCATACCACGTATCCCGAAAGGGAAGGACGTGACGTCTAGGATGTTATCGGGAATGTTCCAACGGCCATAAGATTTATCTATTACGATTAGTTGATGGGATTTACAGATGGCCTGAGTAGGGTAGCTTGGTTATCCTAGGGGATTGTGGATCCCTTGACTCGTGTTCAAATCTCGGCTCAGGCCCCACCTGTCTATTCTTTGTCCGCGAGGTACCATATCATGTCATGGGAAGGCGAATTGCTGAGAATCGATGAGAACAGGGTGGAGATCCCCGTGGGTGCCGTACCCGGAATGAGGACCAACGCGATCATCTACGCCAAGGAATCGATGATCCCACAGATCAGATCCGACAACGCTCCCATGCAGGCGGCCAACGTCGCATGCCTCCCGGGAATAGTCGGGAGTTCCATCACGATGCCCGACATCCACTGGGGATACGGTTTCCCCATAGGCGGTGTCGCTGCGGTGGAGGGGAACAGCGGATGCATATCCCCCGGAGGCATAGGTTTCGACATCAACTGCGGTGTCAGGCTCATCAAGACCGATCTCACCGTGGATGATGTTTCCGGACACATGGACGCCCTCATGGACGCACTCTACGCCAACGTACCTTCCGGTCTCGGATCCAAGGGTCTGAAGAGACTCGGGATGAAGGAGATCGACGAGATTCTCAAAAACGGTTCCGCGTGGGCGGTGGAGAACGGCTACGGTTGGGAATCCGACCTGGACGTGACCGAGGAGCGCGGATGCATGACCTCCGCCGACGAGACCAAGGTCAGCGACAAGGCCAAGAAGAGGGGCATACCCCAGTTGGGTTCCCTCGGATCCGGGAACCACTTCCTCGAGGTGGACGTGGTCGATGAGACGTTCGACCAGCGCGCGGCCAAGGCGTTCGGATTGAAGGAAGGACAGATCACCATCACCGTACACTGCGGTTCCAGGGGATGCGGACACCAGATAGCGACGGATTATCTCCAGTCGATGGAACAGTATGTCAAATCCCATGACATCGAGCTTCCGGACAGACAGCTCGCCTGCGCACCTCTCGACAGCGCGTTGGGGGACGAATATTTCTCGGCCATGTCCTGCGGTGCCAACTACGCATGGGCCAACAGGCAGATGATCACCCACTGGATCAGGGAATCCTTCGAGAAGGTCATGGGCGATTCCGCCGAGAGCATGGGAATGGATGTCGTCTATGACGTGGCACACAACATAGCCAAGAAGGAGAGACACCTGGTGGACGGCAGCAACATGGACGTGCTGGTACACAGGAAGGGCGCCACCAGGGCATTCGCCGCCGGAAGACCGGAGATCACCATGAAGTACAGGGATGTGGGACAGCCCGTCATCATCCCCGGGGACATGAGCGTCGGTACCTATGTCCTCGTGGGTATGAAGGGCGCCATGACGGACAGCTTCGGAACATCCTGCCACGGAGCGGGAAGGAAGATGTCCAGGAAGGCGACGTCATCCCTCAGTGCCAGCGATATAGAATCCGCGATGACCGATAAGGGAATCACTCTGAGAAGGGGTTCCGAGGAGGGGCTCGTCGAGGAGGCCCCGCAGGCTTACAAGGACGTGGATGAGGTCGTATCCGTCGTGTGCAACGGCGGTCTGACCGGAAGGGTCGCAAGATTAAGACCCATCGGCGTCGTCAAGGGATAAGATCCTTCTTGCGGCACGTTCCGCATCGGAACGGAGACGTTCCGGCACGGAGACCATCACACACCAATCGATGGGATCCCGGGACTGCAACGCCTTGGCCACGGACGAATAACGGGAGATGGGTCTCACCCTGTCCCCTATCAGGACGGATACGTCCGTCTTTCCGACCTTGGCCTTGGACAGAAGACTCGATTCCGAAGGTACATCGACTATGACCTCGGCAGGATCCGCGCCTATCGCCGACGCTATCTCGCATTCCAGGGACCTGCGTCTGTCCGCATCCGTGTATCTGACCAAGGATGCCTTGAAATCCTCGGATGCGTCGGCGGAATAGACGATGACCGCGTTCTTGTACAGTCTCCTGTTCAGTACGGAACGCATCATATCGGAGGACAGTCCGCCGCATCCCAGCAATGCGGACGTGAGATCCGCATCCGTCATCAGGTACAGTTCGGACAGATCCAGATCCGAGACCTCTATGGCACGCCTGAGCATGGCCTCCACGGTCTTCACCGTCTTGTGATAATACACCGAGGAATACATCAGGGTACGTGCTACCATAAGGCCCTCGGCGGCCACGATACCGCCCTTGCGGATCACCATCCTTCCGTTGTATATGTCCATCTGGCTCAGCAGCCTGTCCTTGTCCACCGCGCCGTGTATCACGCCGGTGTAATGGGCATCCCTCATCAGATAGTCCATCTGATCCGCATCCACAGGTCCGTGGATGATCTGGTGCGCATACTCCCTGTCCGAGAATGACGACTGACCGCTCCCGTATCCGGACAGTGTGAATCCCCCGGTATCGGAATGTGGATTGATTATGAGGTCGCAGACCTCCTCGGGGGATATCCCGGCATCCTCCATCAAGGTGCACAGAGGATCGATACCATCGAAATATGAACGGTCGCGTTCCATGAATGACGGCACATCCCCCATGATCAGAGCGCGGGACATCTCCATATGATCCAGACCGGTGATGCTCTCCATCATGCGTTCGAGCGTATGCGAGAACGGAGGGTGACACACATCATGCAGAAGCGCGGCCATGCGTATGGTGTCCGATTCCTCTTCGGAGAGGCCCATGGAATCCGCCATCCTGCCCGCCAGATGGTATACGCCGAGACTGTGCTCGAAACGCGTGTGGTTTGCACCGGGGAAGACCGCGTTGCTGAGACCCAGCTGTCTTATCGACCTCAGTCTCTGGATCTCGTGCCTGTCCATCACCTCGAGGAAAGGGCCGTCCAGGGTTATGCTTCCGTGTATAGGATCGTGGACGACCTTCCTCTCCGTGACGTTCACCTCCTCTTGGGAATCTCCAGGGAGAACCCGCAGGGTACGATGAGCCAGACATTGCCTCCGAGTACGTGGCATGCACAATCGGACGTCTCCGCCGTCATGCGTATCTCCGCTTCGGCCTCGGACATATCTCCGGCATAGGACGACATGTCCACGGCCATGCAGATCCCGGATGCCAGCCACTTCCTCAACCCGGAGATCTCGGACGGTTCGGATGGCATTGAGACGCGTATCCTGGTTCTGTCATCGGATTCGCGTATGGGAACGGATGCCAGATCGATGAACACCGTCTCCGAGTTGGGATCGGGTACCGACTGTCTCCTCCCGAAGAAGCCCGTATCACTCACCTGCCTTCCAGAGCTTGTCGCCCACATAGTGCAGCATCATGACGGCCTTTCCCTTATCCTTCATGCGTATGCCTTCGGTATCGCGCAACGCTACACCCACCGCAAGGGGCATACGGTTCTTCTCGTCGCGGATCCACACCAGATCGCCTTCGGATATGCCGTCGTCCGCCTCGGTGATCCCGGGGCCCATGACGTCCGCACCGTTGGTGACGAACTTGACCGCACCCATGTCGACGGTCACGAAACGCCTCTCGGGCCTGAACTTGTGCAGCCCCCTCACAGTAAGGAAGGGCTTTCCCTCGTAGATCATACCGAGTATGTCGCTTCCGCAGAACAGAAGACCGAAATCCGGTCCTTCGGCGATATCGATGGGGTCCTTCTCGGTGAACGTGGGTATGCCGAACACGGCATCCAGCTCCTCTACGACCGCCTTGATCTCCTTCTCTCTCATCCTCTTCCTCTTGCGGATCCTGATATCTGCCATACGTACACCCTTATGTCGTACTGATGTATCCATGTTTCGCACGGAAACGTTCCCGCGCGCACGAACCTTTTAAAACGATGCCGAACGATATCCCGCGCATGAAAGTCTTCACCTCGCTGATGAAGACCCTCATCATGATCGTGTCGTTGGCCCTGACGCTGATGTTGGTGATGTCCGCGGCTCCCCTGATCATGGGAGGTGTCGACATCGAGAACACGGACCCCCTATCCATCGAACAGGTGGACGGCGGGGCCAACATCCGTATATACGGTACGATGACAGTGAAATCCAGTCTCCCCAAGGACATCGAGGACCTAGAGTTCGGAATAGATGCCATATCCACGAAGACGGACAAGCCCATCGCCATCGAGATAGTCCACGTCGGACCCGAGACCGTACCTTCCGGCGGTAATCTGCCGGTCCACATCGATTCCAAGATCTCCATGGCGGAAGTGGCGATGCTGATCCTCGCCGACAACAACAACGGTACCGGCATCTATCTGCCCCTCAAGATCCAGATCAAGTCGGGATATTCTGGATTGGCCAAGATCGATCTCGGAATGAACATGACGGTACCGCTTTCCGATGACGGAGCGATAACCACAGACGCCCAAAAGAACTCCGAGGGCAAGATCAAAACGGTGGAGGCCACCATAGCCGGAGACGCGGCCGATCAACTCTCCGCTCTGATCCCCAACACGGGAATGTCCGCAGGTATATCGATCGAGGGAGTCTCCGAATCACTCTCCCTGAACGTCACCAAGGATGGAAGCGGAAATGTCTCCATGAACATAAACACCGGATCCGAAAAGGCCATCACCGACCTTATGAAAGAGATGGTGGAATCCGGAAATGATGCGAAGATCACCGTAGGCAGTAACGAATACACCGTTACCGCAGAGGAGATCTCCAAGATGTACGAACTCATGGAAGAGTTCCTGGGAGGTATCCCCGATGTCTGACAGGGACTACTATACCGATTTCTCCCCCAAGTGCATGTCGTTCGGGGGAGCGTTCAAATCTCTCGCGGACTCCATAACGGGATACATCCTGCTCCCGCTGGCGGCGATCTCGCTGCTCGGCGGTATCGGTCCGGCACTCACGGCGGCCATTCCGGCCGGATCCCTGGACTTCGGAATGCTCCTGGACGGATTCACCGTGTACCTCAGGAACCTGATGATCTATTCGATCCCGCTGATTTTCCTGTCCGTATTCATCGGACTATATGAACCCGGAAGCTACGCAAGGATCCCCTTCAAGTTCATCTCCAGCATCTACCTGGCCATGGTCCTGCTGATGTTCACCAAGGGCGGATGCATGGACGTATCCATCGACGGATCGGGAATGGGGGTCGGCATGGGAATGATCACCATGTCCCTGGAGATCCAGGCCGTGATCTACATCCTCGCCGTGATATCCGTCATCAAAGGGTTCCTCGCATTCGCCGAATTCTCCGACAACCGCAAGAAGTACCTCAAGGACATGGCCAAGAAGTTCAACAAGAAGGAGAAGAAGGAAGCGGAGTGGGAGTACAATGAGGAGGATATCCCTCAGTCGAAGAAGAAAAAGAAGGACGAGGACGACGATGAGGAGGATATCCCTCAGTCGAAGAAGAAAAAGAAGGACGAGGACGATGAGGACGACGAGGACTCCGGCAGGAAGAAGAAAAAGAAGAAGAGGCCCGTCGAGGAAGACGAGGAATACGAAGAATACTGATGATGAAGGTGTGTGAAGGATGGGAATAAGCATAGCCATTTGCGAGAAGGACGCGCCCAGCGCGGCCTGTGCCGGTCTGAAGAAGGATATAAGGAAGGCCATGGTGTCGGACATAGCCCCGTTCGGGGATGCCGCCATATTCGATATGGTGGTATCGTTGGACGATGCCAAGGCGGCCTTCCCGGACTTCGAGGCATTCCTCAAACGCAACAGGATCAACGAATCCACGGACGCCATATACATGGAGAAGGTGAAGAAGGACGACGACCGTGCGATACTTGAACCCAAGGCGGAGAGGAGATACACCGGATGGGTGGACATGACCGGTATGGCCGACGATCTCAGAACCAAAGCTCTGGAACTGTCCAAACCCGAGAACAGGGTCAACGGATGGGACTGTCTGGATTTCGACGAGGCCAACAAGGCCTGTGCCGAATGCCCCCTGTCCTGGGACAAGGGAAGGGGATGCATCGGTGCGTTCGGACCGGATTCCACGCAGCTGCCGGAGATCGCCGGAAGGCACGGATGCGATCTGGTCGCGTCGGTACCGGAACTCGCGAAGGGATGCACCATCCTGGCACCTTCGGATGCCGAGAAGCTCCTGAAGGAATGTGCCACACTTGCCGACATATTGCCCGAGGAGGGCAAGATGGCCGTCAGGAGATATGCGGGCCCGGTGGAACGCATGAGACTCGTGGCGGAGATCTCCGTCAAAGAGGGTTGCGGATTCTATTTCTTCTGAATCCCCACCCCAAAC
>JAEDJU010000113.1 GCA_016296195.1 Candidatus Methanomethylophilaceae archaeon
TCGACCTCTACGCGGAGTTCGACGACCATGTGGAGATCCATGACTGGAAGACGGATGCCACCGACTGTCTGCTCGAGGAGTACAGGGTGCAGCTCTCCGTCTACGCATATGCCGCAGAGAAGGTCACCGGGAAGGAGGCGAGATGCTTCATCGAGTATCTCTCAAACGGGATCGGAACGGTCGAGGTCGAGAAGGTATCCATGGATGAGATCCGCATGAGGGTTCTGACCATCCTCGACGTGAACGCATCGGACAGATGTGGTCTAACATGACTATGTAAACATCGGAACAACGACAGTTGATAAATATCCAACAAAAACTCCGATCCGAACATGATACAGAAGAAGATGATCATAGGCATCGTGACATTGGTCATCCTCGTGTCCGCCGCCGTATACACGAACTTCGGGGCAGGAGTCGATTCCGGGGCCCGTTACAACTACGAGTTGGATCTGTCGGATACGTTCGTTAGCAAGGAGGGTCACATCGAGAGGCCGGAGGATGGGATGCAATGGGCCATCCTCAGTTACGCCGTGACCAACGACGACTACCGTCCATGCGTCAGCACCAACAGACAGGTATGGGAGTGGAGACTCATGATCGATGGTCACACATACCCCTCCACAAACGACTCCTACGATCACCCCGGATACGTCATCAGGGATGTCTACAGGGGTGAGACCGATTACCAGACACTCGTCTTCAGCATTCCCGCTTCCGTCTCCCTGTCAGATATCACCGTCTCCCAGAACTACACCATCCGCAACAACGGCTTCGAGAAGGATGACTCCATCAAGGTGTTGAAGGTCACCCAGTCGGTCGAGGTCTACCGTTACGACCACAGGCTGGAGTTCATCTCCGACACGGCGTTGGGGGATGACATCCGTCCCGGTTCCGGGATGAGGTTCCTGAAGGTCACCTATGCCATCGTCAACGATTCGGCCACTGTGGGGGTATCCATGGGATCCTTCTACTTCGAATGGGCGGTGCAGACAGGCGGTCAAAGGTACGAACAGTCCGAATACTACTCCACCATCGCACCCGGCTATTCCGGTGCCACGGTCAAGATCGGTCAGCAGGGGATGTCCGTATGCATCATAGAGGTTCCCATTGATTCGAACATCGATGACATGAAGGTGTCCTTCAAGTACAATGGCTTCTACGAGCCCCTGGGTATCTTCGACGACACCCTTCTCTGATTGTAAGTAAAACACATCACCACCCCTTCGGGGGCGGATTCCCTAAACACCGTTTATCACACAAAAGTTAGATCATCGGTGCATCTTGATATCCTGAATCGGAAATCGATACAGTATGAACTACGAATCGAGGCTTCTCAGACTCCATGGGGAGGGGATCGACGTCATCTCCTCGGAACTCACACGCAGGGGAGAACCCAAGAAGGACGGCACACCCTCCAAGATAGACTTCGCACGCATAAGGTACAGTTGGATGGGGAACAGCTACTATGATATCGTATCATTTGACAACGCCCATTACGTGCACGAGAGGGTCACCACCCAGGGGCCCACCAGGTTCCTGGTGGATGTGTGCGACGGCCGTCTCGGTCCCACCGCGGTCCTCAAACTCGTGGAGCCCAGGGCCGGATGCACCGTGACATCTAGGATCGCATCGATCGTTCCTCCCAAGGGAGGTTACGTTCCGATATCCCTCATGAGGGAGACGGTGATCGACGAACCCATGCTCACGGTACCTCCCACCCTCAGGACCGATGTGGTCGGCCAATGTGTCCAATATTATGCCACCCTACTCTACACCGGTGACACCTCCAAGGCCACCGAGGTCTCCAGGATGGGCATAATGAGGATGACCGAGGAACAGAGGGAGGATTACCTCGACCTCTGCCACCGTCTCAAAACCGAGGATGACGAGAGGCGCAGGATCGGCATCATGTACGCCATATCATCCTACGATGAACTGTTCCGTTCCGGACGCTTCACCAAGGGTCCAGTGGGTCCTGATATAGGTGAAGACGAGGCCGATGTCCTACTGGAGGCGTCGAAGAGGGTGGCGGCCATGATGGTCCGCCATCCGGTCACCGGCATCGAGGTGGATTTCCCCGGAGCGTACACCGACTGCATCTGTGCCGGTGATGCGGACATCCTGTGCAGCGACTGCCTGTGGGATGTGAAGGTCTCCAAGTATCCCCCGACCCGGGACAACTTGCTCCAGGTTCTGGTGTACTATCTCATGGGTATGCATTCTAACGAGCGTTCCAAGTATGAGGATGTGGAGAGGATAGGCATCTACAACCCCCTCCTCGGAAGGGAGTACACCGTCGAACTATCCGATATCTCGGAAGATGTGAAGGAGGAGGTGCGCCGCAAGGTCATCGGATACAAGTGAGCGGAAGGGTGTTTGAAGGAGGGGAAACCCCTCCTGAAGTATCATTCGGGGAGTTCCAACGCCGCGTCGGCGAGACGCATCCTGTTCTCCCTGTACATGGTCATGACGTTGGCGGTCCTCATGAGGATCTCCGACTCCTCCCTGTTCAGGCCCTCGCAGTCCTCCCTGGTGACCTTCTCCTCCTTCGCATCGAGGATGGTGGCCACCTTGGACCTGCAGAGGGTCCCTGCGGTCTCCAATGATTTCTGGAGCATAGCACACTCCGATGTCAGGGCGTTCTGGGCGCTGATGAATCCGCTGAAGGGGCGGCTCTCCTCCCTGGAGTCGTTCATCTGCATCTTCAGGCTGATGTTGTTTGCCTTCAGGACAAGGTAGGAATCAGCATCGTCATCGATGATGCCGTCCGCCGTCCTCCTTATCGCTTCGATCTGCTTTGATGTGACCTTCACCGACCTGCGTCCCAGCTCGATGGTCTCATCCTTCAGCCTGTAGGGCAGGATCATCATGTTGGCCATGATGGCGGCAACCACTCCGGACAGGATGAACAGCAGCCTCTCCAGCAGCACATCCCCTCTGGGATCCGCCAGGGCCGCCGCCAGAAGTGCCGTAAGGGTGATGAATGTCATCATCACGTCGTATCTCTTGGGGTCCACCAGGGTGTAGATGTAGCTCACGACCATCAGGGCGGCCGACATCAGCATGAGGTCGTGGTTGGTGATCAGGGCGATTGCTACGTATCCAAAGGCTCCCAGCAGGGTACCGGCGATTCTCATTCCGGATTTTGCCCAGGTTCCCTCGATGTAGGGTTGGACCAGAGCGGCCGTGGTGTACAGCAGCCATTTCGCATTCTCCAGGTCCCAGTACTGCCATACGAAGGCCCACAGGGAGAACATCATCGCCATTCTTACACCGAAGGTGAATCTGACGGAATCGCGCCTGAAGTTCTCCTTCACAAGCCTCTTGAGGGTTTCGCGTGACGGCATGACGAAGGACTGCTTCTGCACAGGACCCTCGTCGTTCAGCTTCTCCAGTTCGGAGATGATGGTCCTGATCGATGAGAGGATTGCGAAGTCCGCCTTCTCGCGGGTGTCCACGAACTGGGATGCCGCCATCTTCACCTCGTCCAGGGACTTCTCCCCGTTCTCATGTGCCTCGATCGCTTCCATCAGGCCGATGACGTCCTTCAGTACCTCGGGGTCTCTCTCCTTCTCGAAGGTTGCTCTTCCGAGACACATGAGGGATGACACAAGCTCCACGACGGTGCTGTCCCTGGCGGATGCGAAGAACCTGTCGTGCAGACGATCATATAAGCTCATGTTGAGCCTGGAGCAGAGCTGCTCCAGCTTGGCGACCGAGGGCTTCTCCCCGTTCAGCACCATGGATGCCCCGCGGGAAATGTCCTCACAGATGGACACTACGGCGTTGTGGCTGGTCCTGGCCATCCTCTTCCTGTTCATGATGATGTTCAGGACCACCGTTGCGATCGATCCGGCGATCAGCGCGAGGATCCTGAAGGGGAGCTCCTCCCATGTCACCGGAACGGAGAGCATGAATGCATAACCCAAGATGAATGGGAAGTGCAGCGGGGAGTTCAGGTCCTGCACCGTCGCGAACACGGTTATCAGGACGATCGCCACGTTCACCGCCAGACCCAGGAACGGGTTGATCAGTGCAACAAATGCCCCCAGTCCCAGCATGCATGTGAACAGTATCATCACGCAGGTGTTCCACACGGGCCTCACGGAGAGGTCCCTCTGGAGCATCATCAGCCCTATGACGACGATGGCAACCCCCACAAGGGAGTTCACCTCGCCGAACACGGCGGTGATGCCTCCGACCACCAGAACAATGGCGAGGAAGAACAGTGTCCTGCTCACCAGTCTTTTCATATCCATGTCTCCGGTTCACGGCTTATCGCATTTGAATCTATCCATGGCATCCAACGTTGTCCACGTTGAGACATGATGTCCAGGTACATTCTTATACAACATTGTACGAACTCATTATATCGTGTATCGATAAATCCGATTCTTCGTAAGGATACGAACGATTCCGTCGGAGGGGTCTAAACAACGTTTATATCATATGGCGGAGTCGTCCCAAGCATGACTTTGACCCGCGATTCGGAGGTCATGATCTCCGAGGACATTTACTGGATCGGCGGAGACGACCGCACCGCGAACATCTTCGAGGGAGCCTTCCCCATCCCCGAGGGTGTATCATACAACTCTTACGTCATCATGGACGAGAAGACCGCCCTTCTGGACACCTGCGACCTCTCCATCTCCGCGGTGTTCTGGAAGAAACTGCGCAGCACCCTCGCCGGCAGGCCCCTGGACTACTTCGTGATCAAC
>JAEDJU010000114.1 GCA_016296195.1 Candidatus Methanomethylophilaceae archaeon
TGCAATGTGTTTAGGATGTCCGGGCGGACCCCGGACATGGAGATCACGTCATCCGTGATCAGACCGGCGCATTGCACCGGTTGCCCGGAGGAGGGGTGCTCCTCCAGGACCACGACGTCGTGGGTGCGGGCGAGGGCGGCAGCGGCCAAGCTTCCGGCCGGACCGCCTCCGACCACCACCACGTCATGCATGTGTGCACTCTCAGCACTTCTTGGACTTCTCGTAATCCGCGATGAACTTCTGGATACCCTCGTCGGTCTTGGGGTGCTTGACCATGAGCTTGAGGGTGTCGTAGGGGATCGTGGCGATGTCGCATCCGGCGAGTGCCGCGTCGAGGACGTGGGCGGGTCCGCGGATGGATGCGGCGATGATCTCCGTCTCGATTCCGTAGTTCTCGAAGATGGCGATGATCTCACCGACGAGGTCGGATCCGTACTGTCCGATGTCGTCCAGGCGTCCGATGAAGGGGGACACGAATGCGGCTCCGGCCTTGGCTGCGAGCAGTGCCTGCAGAGGGGAGAAGATGAGTGTCACGTTGACCTTGATACCCTCGGAGGAGAGGACCTTGGTGGCCTTCAGCGTCTCGACGCACATGGGCAGTTTGACGTTGATGTTCTTGTGGATCTTGGCGAGCTCACGGCCCTCCTTGATCATCTCGTCCGCGGTCATTGACATGGCCTCGGCGGAGATGGGTCCGTCCACGACCTCCGCGATCTCCTTCACGCGGGTCCTGACGTCGACGCCCTCCTTGGCGATGAGACTGGGGTTCGTTGTGACTCCGTCCAGGATTCCCCAGCTGTTGATCTCCTTGATCATGTCCAGATTTGCTGTATCGATGAAAATCTTCATGTTTATGCCTTCCTTGAAATGGATTTCTTGGCTGCGGCCACGATGTCGTCGGCCGTCAGTCCGTATTTGACCATGAGGTCTGCGGGCTTTCCGGACTCACCAAAGGTGTCCTTGGTACCGACCCTCTCGAGGGGTGCGCACACGGACTCGCAGAGGCACTCCGCGACGGCGGAACCGAGTCCTCCGATGATGCTGTGCTCCTCGGCGGTCACGCAGCAACCGGTCTTGGAGACGGAGTCGATGACGGCCTGGGAGTCCAGAGGTTTGATGGTGGACATGTTGACGACCTCCGCGGAGATGCCCTCGGCCTCCAGCTTCTCGGCCGCATCGAGGCAGAACGAGACCATCTGTCCGCATCCGATCAATGTCACATCCGTTCCCTCCCTGAGGACGGTCGCCTTTCCGATGACGAACTTCTTGCCCTCGGGGGTGATGGTGGGGAACTCCGCACGTCCCATCCTCATGTAGACCGGCCCGTTGTAATCCGCGATGGCCATGGTGGCGGCGTAGGCCTCATAAGCGTCGGCGGGTGCGATGACGGTCATGTTGGGGAGGGAACGCATGACGGAGATGTCCTCCAATGCCTGGTGGGATGCTCCGTCCTCACCCACGCTGATACCGCAGTGGGTGGCGACGACCTTGACGTTGAGCTTGGGGTAGGCGACGGCGAGCCTGATCTGCTCCCAGCACCTTCCCGTGGCGAAGACACCGAACGTGGATGCGAAGGCGGTCTTTCCGGAGGCTGCGAGACCTGCGGCGATGCCGATCATGTTCTGCTCCGCGATCCCTACCTCCACGAACCTCTCGGGACACACCTTCTGGAAATCGGATGTCTTGGTGGAGCCTGCGAGGTCGGCATCGAGGACCACGACGTCGGGCCTCTTTCCGGCGAGCTCCGCGAGTGCCTTACCGTAGTAGTTGCGCTGTGCGAGTTTCTGTCCTGTCATTGGATCACCGCCTTGAGCTCGGCGACTGCCTTCTCGAACTCCTCGGCATTGCATGCCTTTCCGTGGAATCCGGCGTTGTTCTCCATGAACGAGACACCCTTTCCCTTGATGGTGTCCATGATGATGACCGTGGGCCTGGTGGCGTTCTTCGCCTTCTCGATGGCCTCTATGATCTGACGGATGCTGTGTCCCTTGATCATGATGACGTTCCATCCGAACGCCTTCCACTTCTCGGGAAGGGGCTCGAGTCCGACAGCACCCTCGGTGTTGCCTGTGATCTGGAGGTGGTTGCGGTCCACGAACGCTATGAGGTTGTTCAGGGAGTACTGGCGGGCGAACATGGCCGCCTCCCAGTTCTGTCCGCTCTGGAGCTCACCGTCTCCCAGGAGGCAGTACGTGGTGTAGTCCTTGCCGTCCATCTTACCTGCCAGGGCGATACCGCATGCCATGCTGAGACCCTGTCCGAGGGAACCTGTGGACATCTCCACACCGGGGACCTTTCCGCGGACGGGGTGTCCCTGGAGCTTGGATCCGATCTTCCTCAGTGTGAGGAGGTCCTCGACGGGGAAGTACCCGGACTCCGCCAGCGAGGCGTAGAGCACGGGGGCCACGTGTCCCTTGGAGAGCACGAACCTGTCCCTGTCCTCCCACTGGGGGTTGGAGGGGTCGTGCCTCATGACACGGAAGTAGAGGACGGCCATGAGGTCTGCCGCCGAAAGGGATCCTCCGGGGTGTCCGGAATTGGCGGCATAGGTCATCTCGACCACATGGAGTCTGAGTTTGTTGGCGATGTTCTCGAGTTCTGCGACGCTTAGTTCTGCCATATTGCTCACTCACTCTCGATCCTGGGTGCGAGCAGGTAGTTCACCTTGACGTTGCCGTCTGCGAGGTCGAATACCAGCTTCACGGGGTAGTCGTTGTCGAGCTCGATGTTGATCATCGTTCCGGTCGGGACGGCCTTCACGATGTTGGAGAAGTAGTCCAGGGGGAACATGCTGCAGACCTCCGAATCCGTGTCGATGAGCAGGGAGGACTCCCTGTCCAATCTGAGGCTGACCGAATCGGTGTCACCTTCGCAGGAGAGCTCGAAGTAGTCGGGGCCCGCCCTGAGTGTGATGTGGTCTGAGATCGACTCCGCTGCGCGGATACCCTTCTGGAGTTCCTCCACGGGAACGGAGATGTGTGCTGTGAGGGAGAGCTGGGGGACCTTGGGGTCGCTCATGCTGGAGGTGTCCACCAGGTTCATGCGCCTGGTGATGTTGCCCACCTTGAAGATGAGCCTTCCATGGGATTCGTCCTGCTCCATCCTGATGATGTCTCCGGATGAGGCGAGCTTCAGGACGCCTTTCACCTTGTCCAGGTCCAGTCCTATCTCGGAATCCTCTGCGGAATATGACTCGAACGCCTTCTCCCTGACCTCCATCTCGATCATGGCGACGTGGGCGGCATCGACCGCCTTCAAGGTCATACCCGCGGGGGTGATGGTGAACTTCACCTCATCGATCAGGGTGGAGATGATGTTGACCAGACCCTTCAGGGTGTCTGACTTCAGTTCTGCACTGAACATGCGAGATCACCCGTTGGTTCAGTACTCTCTCCACGAGTGGTTGCACTTGCAGCAACGGTAGATCCTGGTCTCAGGCTCATCCGCGGCGCGGGTCTGCCTGATGACGAAGAACGCCTCCGTGTGTCCGCATTCGGGGCAGGGGATACGCGTCTTGGGAAGGGTCGCCGCATTCTCGGTGATGACCTTCATCTCCCTGTCCTTCGAATCAGTCGTGATTACCTCGGCCTTTCCACCGATCTCCTTGGTGGCGCCACAGGCGTTGCAAACATACTTCCCGTCCTTGGGGAACATCATTGAGCCGCATGAGCAAAACACGTTATCAGCCTCTGTGGTTCGTGATTGCCTGTCTGTATTTAGTTGTATGTCGGGCACGCGGAGAACGCTTTAGTACGCGCGTCATAGAAGGGAAGAGGGTTGGGACGGAACGATGGTGGTGGCGGGGATGGCCCCGCCGTGATCGCCTCACTTCTTGGAGGCGGGCTTCTTTTTCTTCTTGGATGCGGCCTTCGCCGCACGGTTGTTGGCCTTGACGGCCTGGTTGATCTCCTCTCCCTGTGCCTTCCCGTCGGTGATGGCAGATGCATCGTACCTGAGGACGGTCCAGCCCTCCTCCCTGAGGACATCGTCGATGGACGTGTCCGCATCCGCATCCTCCACGTAGACGGCGACCTTTCCCTTGACGAAGGCAACGGGGATATTGTGCTCACCGTATCCCCTGCGGCATCTCAGTCCCTTGTTCCAAGCCGCCCTCCTGACCAGGGCCTCAGGGGAGTAGTCGGTGAACATGTCCTCGCCGAGTTCCTCATCGACATCGGTCGGGGTTTCCAGGTCCGAACCTCCCTCGATCACGGTCTCGGCGGGAGCATCCTCGGGGATCGCACCCTCTGTGGACTCGGATTCTACTGATTCCTCATCGGAGACGGGTGAGATCTCCTGAGGGACCGTTTCAGATACGGCCTCGACGGTTTCGGGAATGGGTTCCGAGACGGGCTCCTCAACGGGTTCCATGACTGGTTCTTCGTCGGAGACGGGTGAGATCTCCTGAGGAGGCTCTGATACCGTAGGTTCCTCTGTGACCCCGTCCTCTGTGGAAGCCTCGGTTTCGGGCTCCTCGGGGACGGGTTCCGATTCGGTGGCCTCCACAACCGACTCCTCAACGGGTTCCTCGTCGGAGACGGGTGAGATCTCCTGAGGGGACTCGGGTACGGGAGGTTCCGACACGGGTTCAGATACAGGGACAGGCCCCTCGACGGGTTCCACGACGGGTTTCTCCTCTACAGGGGATCCCTCGTCGGAGAC
>JAEDJU010000115.1 GCA_016296195.1 Candidatus Methanomethylophilaceae archaeon
GTGTTTCCTGAGTGCGGTGAAGTCGGGAGAGGCACGGTCCCTGGGCCTGGGCCATGGAATCTCGATTATCTCCTTGATCTTGGCAGGACGCTTAGTCAGGACCACAATCTTATCCGAAAGGAAGACCGCTTCGTCAACGGAATGGGTAATGAATATAATCGTCTGATCACTCTTGTCAAGGATCTTGATCAGTTCCGCCTGCATGATATTCCTTGTCTGAGCATCCAGAGCACCGAACGGTTCGTCCATAAGAAGGACGTCTGGCTTGTTGACCAATGCACGGGCGATACCGACACGCTGTTTCATACCTCCAGAAAGTTCGGAAATGCGGGCATCCTTGAACTCGGAGAGACCGACGGCCTCCAAATACCTCTCTGCCCTTTCACGACGCTCTTCCTTCGGAACACCGGCAACCTCGAGACCAAACTCCACGTTCTTGATCACAGACCTCCAAGGCAACAGTGCAAAATCCTGGAAAACCATCCCTCTGTCCGGACCTGGGCCTGAACAGGGTTCACCAGCTATGAGGATCTCACCTCCAGTGGGTTCCAGAAGACCCGCGATCATCCTGAGGATGGTAGTCTTTCCACAACCAGATGGACCAACGATGGAAATGAGCTCTCCCTTCTTGATGTCGAGGTTGAAATGATCTATGGCCACCGTCTCCTTCTCATCCTTCTTGTAGATCTTGGAGAGATCCCTGATCTGGATGAGGGTCTCACCCTCCGAGATCGATTCGGCACGCCTCTTGACTTCGATGTTTGATTTCATCTCACTCTGCCCCCATCCTCTTGGAAATGTACTTTTGGAGGTACTCTGCAGAACTGGTGGTCAGAATACCAAGGAACGCGATGATAATGAGCATTGCGAATGTATCAGGCCACAGTCCGTTCATACACATGTTGGAGATACAGTATCCGACTCCGATTGCCATCGGGGAATACATCTCGGCTGCGACGATACACATCCATCCGACTCCGAGACCGACCTTGATACCGTTCATGACATAAGGGACGGCGCTGGGTGCCATGACCTTCGTGAACAACTGGAATTTGTTGGCTCCCAATGTCTTGGCAGCATCCACAAGGAGAGGATCGATCTTCTTGACACCGAAGATCACATTCGTCAGTAACGGGAAGAAGATACCTACGAACACGACGAGGATCGGCCCAGTGGTGTAGCTGATACCATAGATGAATATGGGTGCCCATGCCATCGGCGCAATAGGTCTGAGTACCTCCACCATCGGTGTGACGAACGTGTTCAGACTCTTGGAGAATCCGAGGAGGAGACCCAATGGAACCGCCGTGATGAAGGCTAGGATGAATCCCTGCAGGAACAGCTTCAAACTGGCCCATATGTAATCCCATGCCGAGAGGTTCAGATATCCATCACTGAAGAATGCGATCAATGCTTCTAATGTCTTGGCAGGTGTAGGCAAGACCCTCGTATCCGCCATGATCGATATGAACCACCATATCAGAACGAATGCGGTGAGGGACACCAAGATGATGATGATCTGCTTAGCCCACCTATGCATTTTGTTGTTTTCATCATACTTAAATGACATGGGATGCCCCGTGTAACCCTTCGTTATGGGTAGAAGGATTATAACCCTTATGTGGCCGGTTTTTCCTAAATAGGAAAACTGACAGAATGGAGATACAGATGTATAAGACGGGGGAGACCCCCGTCGTTTGTTCATCCACTCATGCGTGGATGTAAGCTCCGTTCACATTGTTGGATGTGAAGGGGGGAGCTCCGAGGAAACCGAAGTCAGAGTGACCGTTGAGAAGGTCCTGAGCAACAGCTCCTCCATTGGTCAGTCCGCTGTAAACGACATTCAGGTTGTAATTCTCGAACAGTCCGAGATCCTGAGCAACCCTGAGTCCAATCTGGTGAACATCACCGTTGATTGCTGCGACAGTGATGGTCTTCTTGGTCTCCAAAGGCTTGACGTCTCCGGAAACTGCCTTGATGAGGTAGGAGTCATCGACGATCTTCTCTGCAAACTCATTGCTGTCCTTGAATCCAAGGTTGGTGATGGGCTTGGTGATGCTTCCAGATGCCTCGAGTCCTGCCTCGAGTGAAGCGATGTCATCCTCGAGATCGGCAAGGCTTCCGGACACATTATCGTCACTGAACTTGTAGACAACATTCGCGAGTGCAGCGTTGATCTGATCCTCGTTCAGTCCGCTGGTGTACTTCATACAGATGTTGATGAGGGTCTTGTAATCCTCACTGGAGGTATCTGCCTGAGCTTTGATGATGAACTTGACAGCCTCAGAATAAGCTGCGAGGAATGCAACCGTTGCCTCGGGGTTGGCATCCATGAAACTGTTGGATCCGGCGATGATACAGCAGGTGTGTCCAGGGAACACATCGTTGGTCAGAAGGAAGCTCTGATACATATCAGAGGAAATGATGATGCTGTACTGGGGCTCCCAGAGGATTCCTCCATCGAGAACCTTGGCGTTCTTTGTGATCGCCGCATCAGCGTTGGCGATGGTATCGGAGAAGTAAAGGGTGTCCTTGTTCTTCTGCATTCCATCGGTGTACTTTGTGAATTTGAGACCCATCGAGGTGGCGATATCCTTCAGCTGAACGTGCTGGATACTGCTGGATCCGGGGGTTCCGAAAACCTTTCCTCCCCAGGCATCTGCATTGAAGACGTACTGTCCGTTGGTAACTGTGTAGAAGTCGGCAGGGTTGTACTGGGCCTTGAGGTAAAGACCGGACCCATCCGTGTTTACCCTCGCAATGGCGGAAGCAGTGATGGTGCTGTCATCGGAATCCTTGTTGATGACAAGGAAACATCCTACAGCGGCAACCACAAGAACCGCGACAACTGCGACTGCAATTATCTTTTTATCCATGGTTTTGCACCGTAGATTGGTATGAATAAACAACCATAAAACCATAACCGATAATATTTTCCTAATCAGGATAAAACAATCGTTAATTTCCTACAAGGATAATGATTTCCTTTTTGTATAATATGTAGATTACCGATTCCCTCATAGGATACATACCATCACGGGTGTCACGGAACGGTTTGTCAACCCCTTTATATGGAACAGTGGAATCAGAGACCATGGAACACAGACCATTCAGGGGCATTGTCAGGAAGACCGGCCCCGGACTCGCCATACAGGAGGTCCTCTACGGGTTCATCATGGCCCTGATATACGTCACGGCCGCCAGGATAGGTGTCCTGTCGTACACCGACACCACCAATCTGGTGATCCTGATAATCGGTATGAACTTCACATGGGGCCTCATAGACGCGGTCGTGTTCTACATCGTCGATGTCTTCGACCAGAGGAAATTCATCCGCGTCATGTCCGCATGCGACCTCCCCCACGAGAAGAAGGTGGAGATGATGCTGGATGAGTTCAGCGGAACACCACTCGACATCCTCGATCCGGATGATGAGAGGAGGATCTGCGAGGACATCCTGTCCAAGAGACTGGAGAGCGAATCCGAACGTCTGAGCGACAGGAGGGCCATGAGGGACAGCGCCCTCGCCTGCTTCCTGATAACGATCCTCACCACGATCCCGATAATCGTGCCCCTGACGGTCATCAATGACATCGACATCGCCCTGATGGTCGCATCGTCCCTGTCATCTATCTGCCTGTTCTTCATCGGATTCAGGATGGAGAGGTACCTCGGGGTCAACAGATGGGTCGCCGGCCTCTTCCTGACGTTGATCGGATGGGCGATAACCATTGCGGCGACCTTCACAGGCGGATGATCCCCGGTCATTCCCTATATTGATATTGTGTAATGGGAGACGGGTGAACTCCGAAAAGGGGAGACACCCTTTAGGGGTCATGGGACCCCATGGGTTTGACGGGACTCAGATGTCCCTGAAGAGTGTGGCGTACTCCATCTTCTTGGCGCCGAAGTAGTCCCTGCAGTACTTCGCGGTCTCCTCCGGAGGGAAGTGCTTGCAGGAGAAGACGTCGATGAACGCCCTATCGGTGTCCTCGGCGAAGTGTCCCGCTATGCAGGATGTCTCGATGAGTTGGATGAGCGAGTACCCCTCGACCTTGGGATCGGCTCCGAAACGGACGGCGATGGGCTCCCCGTACCTCTTCATGTCGATGTGCTTGGCCAGGTCGATGGCGAACTGCTTGATGTATTCCCCGTCCGAGATCTTCTGGTGGTCGCATTCGCCGAGATCTATGGCGATGTGGAGACCCCACTGCTTCTCGTCGTTGTATTTCTTGATGGATTCCTCATCGCTGAGGAGCGGACCGGAGTACGGGCTCATGCTGTACACTATGTCACCTGGGGGAATCGAACCCCCTGCGGGATGTTACTAAAACCCAGTATTTCAAACGATTCCCGCCACTGGGAAACGGTTGTCTCCTGAGCGACAAACCGATGGCCGATGTATCTCCGTGGAGTCATGGATGGAACGTCGGTTCGCAATCCATTAGTACGGCGACCCTTTCGCAATACCCATGGATACCGCTACTTCCAAGGTGTACTTCACAGACATAAGATGCGAGATCGGGGACAGCCTCCTCGCCAAGACCGAGAGGGTCGCACGTGCCGCCGGAATCTGCGACATCGACATGGAGAAGAAATTCGTCGCGATCAAGATGCACTTCGGGG
>JAEDJU010000116.1 GCA_016296195.1 Candidatus Methanomethylophilaceae archaeon
TATCCGATCAAAAGGATGTGTTCGAAGAAGTTTTGTATCCCCGTTCCTCGGGGATATGGCCCGCTGTCATCCGTTCAGCAGGCAGTTGAACCCCCATATGTACCTGGGTTCCATCGACAGGTCCTTGAGGTCCGGCCATTCCGTCAGATGTATTCCCATCCTGGCGAGGCTATCGGCTATCCACTTCCTCTTCATCCCCGCATCGTTGCATGCGACGATGTAGGCGTACACCACCGAGTCCAGAACCTCGCCCGTATCCCGGAGGTTCATCAGCACACTTCCGGTGACGATCTCCAGTTTCTCCGCCTTCTCCTTCTTCATCGATGTCAGGAGGAGCATGGACATGAACATCCTGATGATCGTGAACGGACCGTTATCCTCCAGACTCCTCGATGATTCGACCACGGAGACCAGGTCGTCGATCGCCTGATCTGTGTCTCCGCCCGTGCACATGAACACGATGGCCCTGCGGAACCTGACGATGTTCCTCACGCTCGGAGGTATCGGTTCGCTCCATTCATCAGCGAAGGGACCGGACACGATCTTGACGATCCTCTCGGCCACGTCGTCCCTGTCCAGGAAGTCGGCCATCTGTGTGGCCATCTCGAAGAGGTTGCAGAGTATCGACCATTCCGCGCTGCAGATCGATGCTGGATCGGATGCGTAGGCATCGACCAGCTTCTCGAACTGTCCCAGACATCCTATGAGCAGGTCCACATCCTCTAGATGTTCGCTGCCGTTGATGATGTACAGGAGGGCACAGGCCCTCATGAAGAGAGGACTGTCGACATCCTCTTCCAGAAGCTCCAATGCTTGTCTGATGAGATCCCTACGGATTTCGATATCATCCGTGTGGTTGACCTCTCCGATACGTGATGTCAGTATGGAACCGTAAGCGCCGTGGAGGCATTCGGACATGTTCTCGGCCTCATCGACCACATAGCCGCATTCGTCCGGATATATGGATGTCATCGCGGTCATCAGCTTCTCCATGACCTTCAGCTGTTCCGGATCCGAAGGGTCCAGGTCCCAGCATTCGGTGTCGATGTCCTCCAGTGGCATATTCTCGTTCTTATCGTACATGAACCCGGCCAGGGCCAGGTCCGCCACGAAGCGGGCCCTCTCCAGCGGTTCCATGTCATCATCCTTCTTGCGCAGGAGGTCGTAGTACGGGAGGCACTGGTCGTACGGTCTTATCATCGTCTCGTCGCAGTAACCCCTGCGGTAACCGTCGTTGGTCATGTGGAGGTTGAACGGCTCCCTGCATGCGGGGCACATCGCCATTGCGGGGTACCTCATCATGCCGGCGATCTCGACCGTGTCACCATCCTTGTTCAGACGTCCGTCGCATTCGGATCCGCATACCGGACAGCGGAACACATCCTTCAACGGTCCGAGTGAATCCAGGTTCGTACGGAACCTTCCGAGGACGTTCAACAGGGATTCCCCGAAATCATCGCTGTCCACGAACTCATCGGTGGCGACGATGGAGATATCACCCGTCTCTAGTTTCCTGTTGATGGAATCCTCATCGTACGGTTCCACAAGGGACATCCATGCGCTGGCCTGGTCGTGGTACGGGTCAGACGGGTCGTCGGCAGCCTTGTTGACCCTGTTCCAGTCCCTTACACCAGCCAGTACGCACGGTGGCGAGTCTCCCTTGTACCTCAGTACCTTCGGCATATCCGATTCGACATCCTTCTGGAAGATGATGTCCATCTCCCATCCGGGACAGTCGTCGTAGATGAGGCGGAGTCTGTGTCCCCTGAGGTCGTCCACCGTCATGCTGTAGTTGTCCAGCATCGAGAGCTCCTTCTCGTTGACGGTGTTCCTGTCCATGGTGAGCAGGTGTCTGCGTCCCCCTTCCCATTCCAGGGATGTGATGATGATGTCCACGACATCTATCGCCACGGTTCCCGATGGGATCGCGATGGTCCTGGTGACCTGGGGGTCGGATCCCACTAGGGTTATCTTCATCTTGGCTGCCATTGGAACGGGGTAGTGCCTTCGTCTGATAACGGTTTTGCCGACGGTCTCTCGGAGCGTCCGCACATGCTCCACGGAATGTCAACCATCCCGTTCCGGGACTTTCACAAGGGTATCGTTCTCCGAGCACGTTATAACGGAGTGCCACCATCCCCGGGGCATGAGCAGGAACGACTACAGCGCCTACTCCCTGGTCGTGGGGAGGTTCCAGCCCCTGCACAACGGCCACATGGAGGTGCTGTGCAGGTGTGCATCCGAATCGGAGCATCTCGTCGTGGGCATCGGGAGCGCCCAGTACTCCCATCATCCCGACAACCCCTTCACCGCAGGTGAGAGGTATCTGATGATACACAACGCCCTGGAGGACGAGGGGATCACCAACTACAGCATCGTGCCCATGGAGGACCTCAACAGGTACTCCGTTTGGGTGGCGCATGTCGTCTCCATGTCACCCCCGTTCAAGAGGGTGTACACCAACAACCCACTGACCAAGCGCCTGTTCCAGGAGGCCGGTTTCGAGGTCAGGAACTCCCCTCTGTACAACAGGGAGGTCTATTCCGGTACGGAGATCCGCCGCAGGATGGTGGCCGACGAGGAATGGCGTTCGCTCATCCCCAAGGCCGTCGCCGAGGTCATCGACGACATCGACGGTGTCGGAAGGCTGAAGGACATCTCCGGGGGCGGTGACAACGCACCCCTCTGAGGCGGAGACGGTGATATCGGTCCTGAGGTCAAAGGGCAGGACCATGTCCACGGCGGAATCCTGCACCGGTGGATTGATCGGGGCATCCATCACGGACATCCCGGGAGCATCCGAGGTGTATCTCGGGGGAGTGGTGTCATACAGCAACGATGCCAAGGAGAACATCCTCGGAGTGGGTCACTCCACACTCTTGGATCACGGTGCCGTCAGCGAGCAGACCGCCAGGCAGATGGCGGAGGGTGCGGTAAGGGTCTTCGGAAGCGACTACTCCGTGGCCGTCACGGGGATAGCCGGTCCGGGAGGTGCCACCCCGGGGAAACCCGTTGGATTGGTCTACATAGCCGTGGCGGACGGTCCGCGCACGGTGGTCACACGCAATGTTTTCAGTGGCGACAGGCAGACGGTCAGGGAATCCACCGTCAGGGAGGCCTGTTCGCTCCTCATCGATATGGTGGAGGGAAGGTTATGATCGGAAGGTACGAGAGGCAGAGGGAAGTGTTCGGAGAGGAGGGTCAGGCGAAGCTGTCGTCGGCCAGGGTCGGCATCGCGGGATGCGGAGGACTCGGGGTGAACGTGATCACCCAGCTGGCGGTGGCAGGTGTCAACCATTATGTGCTGGCGGACGGCCAGGTGGCGGACATCACCAACCTGAACAGGCAGTTCATCTACGCCCCCTACGACTGCAGGCCCAAGGCATCCGTCTCCGCGGAGTGGATTCTGGCCCTGAACCCCCTCGCCGAGGTGGAGGCGCACGCAGAACCCCTGTCCGTGGACACCAGGGCCATGTTCGCACAGTGCGACGTCCTGGTGGACTGTCTCGACAACATGGAATCCAGGATGGTCCTGTCGGATCTGTCCGAGGAGATCGGCGTCCCCCTGGTCCATGCGGGTGTGTCCGGAACGCACGGTCAGATCGCCGTGTGCATCCCCGGGAAGACCCCCTCACTCAGGGACATGATCGGAACGGTGAAGGATCCCGAGGGTCCGATCCCGGCAGTGGGTGCCGCCGTGTCCGCCATCGCCGGTATGGAGGCCATGGAGGTCCTGAAGATCATCTCCGGAATCGGTTCCGATATCGGAGGGAAGCTGGTCACATTGGATATGGACAGTTGGTCAATGGAGACGGTGGGGTTCTGAGCCCTATCGTTTCGATGGTTCATAGTTCAACATACAAGGATTGGGGGAACCGATCCCTTTCTCCTTCATCTCCTGTAGGGTATCACCCTTCTCCATCTCTATAACATTCATTACAGACATAACAAGTTAAGGTTATTATATCATCATCGCCATGTGGTTCCATGGACAGAACACTCACGGAACTCGTGTTCGTGTTGGACAGGAGTGGGAGCATGCATGGGCTGGAGGCGGACACCATCGGTGGGTACAACTCCATGATATGCGGTCAGAGACGTTTGGGAAGGGCGCTGGTCACCACCGTCCTCTTCAACGGCGATTCGAAGATCGTCCACGACAGGGCCCCCATACACGGGGTACGCGAGATGTCCCGCGACAGCTACACCGTCTTCGGATGCACCGCCATGTTGGATGCGGTGGGTTCCACCATCGAGAGGGTCTTCTGCGAGCAGAGGATGTCGAAAGAGAGGCCGTCATCCACGATCTTCGTGGTCGTCACCGACGGGGAGGAGAACGCCAGCATACGCTATTCCTGGGAGAGGGTCTCCGAACTGGTCACAGCCAGGAGGAAGGAGGGCTGGAGGTTCCTTTTCTACGGGGCCAACGTCGATGCGAAGGAGGTCGCCCGCATGATGGGCATGGATCCGGGTGAATCGATGGAGTACAGGTGCGATCCGACCGGTATCAGAGAGGTCTACCGTTCCGTGTCGGAGAAGGTGATGTCCCTGAGATGTGTGGGTGATGATACCACCACGGTCATGTGACTCAATCCACCGCGATCATCATCTTC
>JAEDJU010000117.1 GCA_016296195.1 Candidatus Methanomethylophilaceae archaeon
ATCCGGTGATGTTGTAGTTACCGGGAACGAAACCGTACTTGGTGGTGATGACACCAAAGGACACGTCGCAGAGTTTGTCACCGTTCTCCTTCTTGGCGGTGTCCAGACGTGCGACGAGCTTCTTGACCTCGGTCATCCTGCCCTCGAACATCTCGAACGCCGTGAGCAGCCTGTTCTTGTCGGTGAACACGGTGGAATCGTTTGTGACGATCAGGATCCTCCTGCTCATCACCGTCTCCGTCTTGAGTTTCACAGTCATGTCAGAGCCTCTTGGATCCGAGCCTGAAGGCTATACTGCAGTTACCCTCGGCGGACACCATGCAGGGTCCCATGGGGTTCATCGGCTTGCAGACCTTCCCGAACATGGGGCACTGCTCCGACCTGATGAGTCCCCTGAGGACGTCTCCGCACTTGCATCCCTTGGCCTCGGCCTCCACCTCGGGGGTGAGCTTCAGGATGTCCTCGTGGACCTTGGTGGCATCATGGTCCTGGAACTTGGGCTTCAGGGCCAATGCGCTCTTGGGGATCACGGGGAATCCCCTCCAGGAGCGGTCCACGGGGGTGAAGGTGTCCTCCATGAGCTGCATCGCCTTGGGGTTGCCCTCGGGCCTCACGAGACGGGTGTACTCGTTCTCGACCTCCGCCCTTCCGTCCCTGATCTGCTTGCAGAGCATGTAGCAGGACATCAGGATGTCCAGGGGCTCGAATCCGGCGATGACCTGGGGGACGGCATGTGCCTTGGAGAACTCGTTGAACATCCCGGTACCTGTGATGACGGCAACGTGTCCGGGCTGGATGAGTCCGTCGAGATGTGTCTCCCCGAGACTGAAGATGGTGTCGAGGATGGGGGGACAGATCCTGTGGCAACTGTAGACGCTGAAGTTCTCGGGACAGTCGTCCTTGTGGAGGGGAACGCATGTGGATGGGGCCGTGGTCTCGAATCCCACTCCGACGAACACCAGTGGCTTGTCGGGCTGCTCCCTCGCCATTGCGACGGCATCATCGATGGAGTAGACGATCCTCACATCCGCCCCCTCGGCCTTGGCCTGGAACAGGGAACCGATGGTGGTGGGCACCCTCATCATGTCTCCGAACGCAGTGACTGTCACACCGTTCCTGGCAAGGGTGATGGCATCTGCGATCTCGTGGCTGGTGGTGACGCAGACGGGACATCCGGGCCCCTGTGCGATCTCCACCCCCACATCGTTGAGCATCTCCTCCAGACCGAAACGGACGATGGTGTCCTGGTGCGTACCGCAGATGTGCATGAACTTCACATTGAGGTCCATGTCGCGGATCCCGTTGAGGATCTTCTTCGCAGTCTCCTCGTCTCTATATTTGAACATCAATCTGCCTCCTCGATATCCATGCACTTGATAGTGCATGACTGACCCTTCGTCACCTGGACATGGCCCCCGCACTCGGGACAGGCCAGGACAGGTATGGAATGGGTGTCGAAATCCGGGTCCGTGAGGATCTTCGCCGGTCCCCAGTACCCGCATGAATCGCATCTGAGCTCTATGGGCTCATGTTCCACGATGAACTCGGATCCCTCCAGTATGGTCCCTCTGGTGACTATCTCGTAGGCGAAGGCCATCTGCTCCTCACCGAGATTCGTGAGGTCGCCTATGACAGCCGTGACACTGTTGACCTTCTCCACCTTGTACTTCCCCAGTTCCGCGATCACCGCGTCGACCAGGCTGGTTACCACCGATACCTCGTGCATCAGAGGAGGGTATCCTGCATCCTCACTTAAAATATGGGAATGGAAACGAAGGGTCGGGGCGATGTAGATACGGATGCAGACAATGGAGCAGGATGATATCAATTTCAACCCCCTGTTATAATTGATTTCAATCAAGAAATTCCCCATGAAAAAATTGATTTCAATCAATAAGTTCCCCCCGTAAAAATTGATAAATATCCTGCTGCCCATCCTGGAACCATGGAGCGGAAGATCACAAGGAGAATGGAGGAGTGGAAGGATGATCCGGACCACAAACCGCTGATTCTGACCGGCTGCCGTCAGATCGGAAAAACATATTCCGCTTTGGAATTCGCAAGGACACACTATCGCAGCCACATCTACATCAACTTCGAGACAAACCCAGAGAAGAAACAGCTGTTCGATGGGTCCCTAGAATACGATGACCTCATCCCCAAACTCTCGTTCTCGGAGAAGGTCGGCCTCATCGAAGGTGAATCCGTCATAATACTGGATGAGATCCAGGATTGTCCCAACGCATACTCCGCCCTGAAACCACTATCCTTGAGCGGGAAGATCGACATCATAGCACTAGGCTCGTTCCTCGGGGTGAACCTGGACGATAACAGCGAGAGGATCTCGCCGCTGGGATACGTCAACATAGAACGCATGTACCCGCTTGACTTCGAGGAATATCTTTGGGCCATGGGAATAGACAAGGAACTCATCGGGATGATCGAGAAGAACATCCGGGACCACACCGCGGTGGACGAATACTTCAACAGGGTGCTGATCGACCACTATCGGAGGTTCATCGTCATCGGAGGGATGCCTGAAGCCGTCAGAATCTACTCCGAGACGAAGGACTACACCAAGGTCTCCAAGGCCCTGGATGAAATCGTCACCATCCTGAAGAAGGATACAGGCCGCTATTCGACGAAGACAGGCCGTACGAAGATAAACGCATGCATGGATTCCATCCCCGCACAACTGTCCAGGGAGAAGAAGGAGTTCACATACTCCCTGATAGAGAAGAGGAAGAACGTCGGGAAGAAGGTCTACGGCAGCTCCCTGGATTGGCTGGAGAATGCGGGACTGATCTACCGCTGCCACAACGTCACTGAACCTGTCCTCCCGCTGTCCGAAAGGATGGACGAGGACAGTTTCAAAGTGTACATGACCGACACAGGGATTCTCATACACCTCATGGAGGATGTGGACCCCGCGGCGGTTGCCATCGGTGACCCGTACATCAACCATGGGGCGATAATGGAGAACGCGATACTGTCCGACATCCTGAAGAAGGGATACAGACCGTTCTACTACTCCAAAAGGAACAGCACCCTGGAGATCGATTTCGTCTTGAGCAGGAACAACAGGATCGACCTCATAGAGGTCAAATCCGGGATGAACAAGCGTGCCAAATCGTTGAAGACCCTGATAGAGCAGAAGATCGACAACAGGGATGGTTTCAAGGTGATGATAGGTAACGTTCTCACAGAGGACAACGGAATCGTCCATCTTCCGCTCTACGCATTGAGTATGATCGAACCGAGGAAGGTGGAGAACATCCCTCCGGCACTGGACCCGGAGGAGATCAACCGCATCTTCAGGGAATCGAGGAAGGATCGGAACGGAGATCCGTGATGAATCCCATGGAATGGGTTTGTCCTCCCGGGATCAGCAGGTCCCGAGAGGAGTTGTAGGTTGTTGTAAGATCAGTCGGCCTTCCTCTTCCTGGCGAGGAGCACCGCGACCAATGCGATGGCGACTATGATGACGATGAAGAGCACATAGATCCAGGGGAAGTCCGCCTGGGCCATGATTATCACATCACCCGTCAGTTGAGAGATGTCCACGGAGGAACCGTCAACAAATTGGGACGTCACATCAGCTCCGCCCATGATGACCTTCAGGGAGATACCGCTCCATCCGAATGACGGAGAGAAGGAGACTGAGAGGGAATCCTTTCCGAGGTCCTCGGATGAGATGGACACGTTACTCATATCGTAGGATACGTTGTAGAGCCTGTCGCCGGTGATCTCGATGACCGTGTCCTTGGTTATCCCCGATAGAGTGTACACACCGTTGACGGGTGATATCTTGGTGGTCCCAATGGAAGCCTGGATACTGTCCATGTCGAACCTGTATCCATCCATAACAGAGACGGTGAATGATACCGCCCTATCACCGGTTCCGACGACCTGATAGGTCAGTCCGGGGGCTGCGTTGAATGTAACTATGTGTCCCGACACGTCGATGCTTCCAGAGGAGCCTGTGGAGGTCCAACCTGCATAAACTGTAGTATCATTCAGTATTGGGTAATATGGATTGAAGGACTTTGTACATTCTTGATTCATATACCACCCAATAAAACTGTAATTGCTTTTCACAGGATCGTCTGGCATGACAACGAATGGATCGCCAAGCCTAACTGCGTTATCTTTATCCAAAGATTCTCTAGCAATCTCATGAGAACCATCAACAAATCTTACGAGAATCGATTCTCCAGGAGTTAACCCCAAAGGAATAACCTCAACAGATTTGCTATCTGTTTCACCAGTTTCAATCGATGTAACTGTTTGGATAACATGAACGACATCGTAACTCCTAACATCGATCAGAACGTTCTCACCGTAAGTAGTCTGAACATCTTGCATAAGACCGTCTGAATAACCCTCAATCACCCATTCGATTGTAAGACTGGTAGGATCATATGGATAAGGCAACGTCATAATGTTGCCGTAACAATACCAAGTCTCCTCAGGAGTCCATTCGGCATCAGATTCATCTATAGATACCAGAATCGCCGTGGATAACATTACCAAGATGAAAGAAACTACGACTAGCCTAAGATTCATCTTATCAACTGGTTCCATCACTGCCAACGATAATCTCTG
>JAEDJU010000118.1 GCA_016296195.1 Candidatus Methanomethylophilaceae archaeon
AGGCACGCTGTCAACCACTTTTCCATTTCTATTGTGTGGCCGAGAGGCTTCATTCACATCCATCATCCCAGAAACCATCGACATCGTCACATACCGTTCCGACCCACCCCTTTTATTAAAAAGAACCTATGTAGCCGAACGATGATGTTGATTAAACTGGGTGGTAGCGTTATCACCGACAAGTCCCAGTACAGGACATTCAACAAGGATCAGGTCTCCAGGCTCTGCAGGGAGATCGCCGAGTCCGGCAAGGGAACCATAGTCGTGCACGGTGCGGGTTCCTTCGGACATGTCGTGGCGAAGAAATACGCACTCCAGCATGGTCTCATCGATTTCTCGCAGATACCCGCGATCGCACAGGTCCAATACGATGTACGTGAGCTCAGCTCCATGGTGGTGAGGGAACTGATCACCAACGGCATCCCTGCCGTGTCGGTCCCGCCCGGATCATGCTTCGTCATGGAGGACGGCAAGCTCATCGTCAACGATTCCGAGGCCATCAGGGCGCTGGCGCACATAGGTGTCATGCCCGTGCTATTCGGAGACGTCGTCATGGACCGCAAGAAGGGCTTCGGAATATGCTCAGGGGACCAGATCATGGAGATCCTGGCGGACATATTCAAACCGGACCGCATAGTGTTCGTCTCCGACATAGACGGACTGTACACCGCGGATCCCAAGACAGACCCCGATGCCGAACTGATCCCAGAGGTCACCCCGGACATCATGAAGGACATCTCATCCGGATCCACCGTCGACGATGTGACTGGAGGGGTCCGTGGCAAGATGGAATCCATGCTCAGGATGTGCGATGAGGGCCGTGACTGCGTTCTGGTAAACGGTACCGTTCCCGGAAGGCTCCTCTCCCTGCTGAAGGGTGAGGATGTACCCTGCACGGTCGCAAGGATGTGATTCAGATGACACCCATAAAGGACAGGAAAGCGGACCACATCAGGATCTGCAAAGACGAGAGGATAGCCCCCGGATACTGCTATTGGGACGACATAAGGTTCGTCCACAACGCCCTTCCGGAGATCAACGCCGATGACATAGACACCTCCTGCACACTCTTCGGAAAGAGACTGGAATTCCCCCTGGTGGTCACCGCCATCACGGGCGGATTCCCCGGAGCCGTGAAGATCAACTCCAACATCGCCGAGGCATGTGCCGAACTCGGCATAGGAATGGGGGTCGGAAGCGAGCGCGCCGGGATCAACGGTGTGCACCCCGAGAGCTATTCGGTCATCAAGGATTTCGATGTCCCCCTGGTCATCGGCAACGTGGGCGCACCCCAGCTTGTGGACCAGCACAGCAAGGACCGTTTCACACCCGAGATGGTCGGTCAGGCGAAGGACCTGATCGATGCGGACATCATGGCCATACACCTGAACTTCCTCCAGGAGGTCGTCCAGCCCGAGGGCGACACTAACGCCGCGGGATGCCGTGATGCGATACGCGGACTGGCAAGGGAATATCCCATCATGGTCAAGGAGACCGGCGCAGGCATATCCGCCGATGTGGCGGAACGTGTGAAGGGCATCGGTGTCCGCGGTATCGACATCGCGGGCATGGGTGGGACCAGCTTCTCCGCCGTGGAACTGTACAGGGCCATGGATGCCGAGGACACCGTCAGAACCTGCATGGGAGAGACGTTCTTCGACTGGGGCATCCCATCACCCGTCTCCCTCTGGCAGTGCAGAGGATGCGGACTCCCGCTCATAGCATCCGGAGGAATCCTGGACGGGATACATGTGGCCGCGGCGATCGCCATGGGTGCATCATCCGCAGGGGTCGCCAACATCATACTCAAGGAGGCCACCCAATCCGCGGAGGCCGTCAAAGAGAAACTCACAATAATCAGGGAGGAGTTGAGGGCGGCGATGCTGCTCACCGGCTGCAAGGACCTGTCGCAGCTGGCGAAGGCGAAACATGTCGTGCTCGGCGAAACCAAGCAATGGATGGATCAACTATGATTGACGCTAAAGAATATCTGAAGAAGATGTCCGCCGAACTCGACGGACCCATCAAGAGCTACATCGGTGACGAGGAACCCTCCAACCTCATGGAGGCATCCAGGCAGTACCCCTATGCCGGAGGAAAGAGGATGCGCCCCGCCATGGCCGTCGCCACATGCGGTGCCGTCGGAGGGGACAAGAGCAAGGCCGTACCCCTGGCGGTCGCGGTCGAGTACATCCACAACTTCACCCTGATCCACGATGACCTCATGGACGGCGATTCCAAACGCAGGGGAATGGACACGATCCACGTGGGATACGGAATGCCCACCGCGGTCCTCGCAGGAGATGCACTGTTCGCCAAGGCCTATCAGATCATCTGCGACCTGGATGTCCCCGCCGAGAGGATGAGGGCAGCCATGAAATACGTCAGCGATGCGGTCTGGGACCTGGCACGCGGACAGCAGATGGATGTCAACAACGAGGGACAGATCGTCTCGGAAGAGGTCTACATCGAGACCATCAAACTGAAGACCAGTGTCCTCTTCGCCGCCGCAGCCGCAGGAGGGGCCATCATCGGAGGTGCCGATGATGCAACCGTCAAGGCGATCAACGAGTACGCCCTGGAGCTCGGACTGGGATTCCAGATGTTCGACGACTACCTCGGTATCGCCGGAGATGAGTCCAAGACCGGAAAATCCGTCGGAAACGACATCCGCAAGGGAAAGTGCACATGCATGGTCACCCACGCTATCAGGTCCATCAAGGACCCGAAGGTACTCGAGGAGTTCAAGGGAATCCTAGGTAACATGGATGCCACCGACGAGCAGTGCGCACGCGCCAAGCAGATCATGCAGGAGGCGGGCTCCATCGACTACGCCCTGGGACTCGCCAGACAGAAGGTCGACAACGCCATCGCCAAGATCTCCTTCCTGCCCGAGAGCGAGGACAAGGAGTTCATGATCGCACTGGCCAACTTCGCGATAAACAGGGACGTCTGAGCGTCCCATCCTCAAATATCTTCAATGCCGGTCTCGGTGATGCGGTACATCGCCGACCTCCCCTCGGGGAGGCTCCGGTGTTTCATTATGACGGCGACACGTTTCCCGTCGTTCTTCTTGTCGAGACGTATTATGGTCTTCGCATTGTGATGCAGCGCATGACCTCCGAGGAACTCCACCCCTCCGCTCTGGAGGTTCGCATAGACCTGCGATGTCACCATCACGGCGATCTCATGCTGACGTGCCGCATTCAGAAGAACCTCGGTCTGTCTGATGAAATCGTTGCGTGCAGCGGTGTTCTCGTGGTTCAGACGGTAGAACATCGTCAACGAATCGATAACAACGAGGGAGATCGCACCGACGGCCGCGAGCTTCTCTATCTTGTCTATCCTGTCGGACTGCTCCTCGAAACTGTGCACCTGGAAGATCAGGAGGTTCCTCATGGCCTCCTCATGTCCGGCGAAAACCTGTGAGAGACGGTCCGAGGACAGGCCCTCCGTGTCGATGTAGGCCACCCTGCTCCCGTTTATGGCGACGTTGCGCGCAAGCTGGAGACAAACGTTCGTCTTACCGGCTCCAGCCTCGCCGTACAGAAGAGTGACGCTCCCGCTCTCGATCCCACCTCCGAGGAGACGGTCGAAATGGGAACATCCCAAGGGTATCCTATCCACGGACGACCAATGCCCGTGGGAGATAAAAAGATTCAGGGGCGGATGCCCCCGTGGTTTCATTCGTTCTTTCTGTCCTCGGATGATGATTCCTTGACGGACTTGACATCATCGAGACTGTAATCCACATTCTCCTGGTACTGCTCCCCCTTGTACGCGTACATGGGGATGGCGGTGAGTGCGATGACGGCACCGATGATGATCACGATACCGACCACCGCCAGGATGATCACCGCGGCAGCTGTCGCCACGGTCTCCAACACGCCGGGCTGCGAGAGGGCGTATGCGACGGCAACGATCAGCAAGATGACACCGATCGCGATACCGACGAATCCCAATGCGGACTTCCCGGTCTTAGCCTTCTTCATATTGTCTCCAACCATGATGAATCACCTCGGTTACTTGTGGGGAGATACGGTATCAGGGAGTTGGCCAGGTCGCCCAGGGTCATGGACTGTATGACGATCTTGCCGGGACCGGTGAGTGTGGTGACGAACAGTCCCTCTCCACCGAACAGAGCGGTCTTGATACCACCTGCCGCGGAGATGTCATAAGATACTGTGTCCTCCCATGCCACGGCATTGGATGTGGACACCTTGTAGACCTCGCCAGGTGCCAGATCGACCACGTTCAGATCGCCGCATGCGGCTATGAACGCCATTCCGGTTCCGGACAGCTTCTGAAGGATCAGTCCCTCTCCGCCGAAGAGCATGGAACCAAACTTCTTCTGCAGGGCCATGTCGAGTTTGACGGTGGTCTCGGAACCGAGATAGGCCGTCTTCTGGGTCACCCAGGATCCCTTTCCTACATCTATGTCCAGGATCTTTCCGGGAGCCTTCCCTCCGAGTCCGACGACCCCGGTACCTCCCTGAGGGGTGTACTTGAGGAGGAAAAGGGATGCTCCGGAGAGTGAACGCTTCAGTCCGGACATGAAGCCGCCCTCCATCTTGGACTCCAACCTCATGTT
>JAEDJU010000119.1 GCA_016296195.1 Candidatus Methanomethylophilaceae archaeon
ACGGTGATGTTGGACGACTCCCTGAAAGCGAACAGCTCCAGCTGCCCGGGGGTGTCCACCAGAACGTAATCCGTCTTGTACGTGGAGAGGACCTCCATCATCTTCCTGATGTTCACGGCCATGAGGTCCGCAGCGACGACCTGTGCACCGTTCGGTCCCAGGGAGTACTCCTGCATGACCTCGTCCAGGGAGATCCATTCCCTGATATCGATATCGGGCTCGTATGGAAGGGTGTCCGCACCGGGGTCCATGTTCACTATGATCGCATCGACTCCCGCATCATCCAACCACTGCTTGTAAGCGCCCACAAGGGTGCTCTTTCCGCTACCGGCGGTACCCACGAAAAACACGTTCTTCATACTACCAGAATCCTGGACTCAGGTAAAGGAAAACGAATATATTAGGTGGGACGTAATCCTCTGCTCCATGAACTCTGGAAAAATAGGACCCGCAGGATTCGGTATCGCCGCGATCCTCGGTGCATTCATCTTTTCCGTGGCTTGGATCATCGCGGTCTGCGCCGATGCGAGCTGGGTGCTCGGAGAGAACACCATCTCCGACCTTGGCGTCTCCGACGTGCAGATCTCCGCGGACCTGTTCAAGTACGCATGCATCATCTCCGGTGCCCTGTTCGCAATCTTCGGTATCGGAAAGGCCATCTTCGAGGAGAAGTCCAACCGCGCCAGCGGTATCATCACCATCATCGCAGCACTCGCCCTCATCGGAGTGGGTGTCTACAACAAGGACTTCGGAAACGGAAACGCACACCTCTTCGTCGCGATTGTGTTCTTCCTCTTCACCGGAATCGCAGCCATCCTCTCCGGATACGGCGACTACCACGAGAAGAAGACCATCCCCCTCGCGGTCACCGTCGTCGCATTCACCGCAGCCCTGTTCGCATTCGCCACGTGCGACCTGCCCCTCGCAGAGGTCGCCGTAGTCATCTGTATCCTGATCTGGATAACCACACAGGGTGCCAAGCTCGCAATGAGCAAGGCTTAATAGAGCCGACCAGATTACACGGTGGTAAAAATGGCAATGCCAAAGAAAATGGTCGCCGGCTCCGCAGTGGGTATGCTCGGAGGAATCATCGCCCTCGCCGTCATGGCAGCTGCATGGGATGGTTCTCTGGACTGCATCGTCAACGTCGGACTCGACATGCTTGTGTCCGTGTCCTTCTTCGCTGCCGCTGGAACCTTCATGAAATACAGCCCTGTCCAGGGATCCACGATGGTCGTGCTCTCCGCTCTCGCGGTCGCCTTCACCCTCGTCGCCCTGATCTACGGCGCAATGTCCATCGGATTCGGCCTCGTGCTGATCGTCCTCGGAATCGTCGCCATCCTGTGTGCCGCCTGCCCCACTGTCACCAGCTGGGTCGACGCCAACAGAAGGGTCTGAAACCACTAGGTCCGAAAGGACCTCCTTCCTTTTCTTATTACCAATTCTACTATGTTCTGGTTGTAGGTACCAATAATCGGTACCTATTTATGGGTCATAGAAAATCGACGCGACATGGACGAGAAGTACTCCTTCACACTGAGGAAACTGGCCCTCCTGGGGGCGATGGACGACTACATCGCCATATCCTCGAGGGAGCTTGGTGACGCACTTGAGATGAGTCAGCAATCCGCTTCCAAAAGGATCCTGGAACTGCTGGATGAGAAGTACATCGTACGCGACCTCGGCGCCAGGAGACAGCGCATAAAGCTGACCCAGAAAGGTATCGACGAACTCAAGAAGGAGTACAACGAGTACCGCCGCATCTTCGAGCTCACCGACCACATCACCATCCATGGTACCGTCGAGTCCGGAATGGGAGAGGGCGGATACTACATCTGTCAGGAGGGGTACATGAACCAGTTCAAGTCCAAGCTCGGGTTCACACCCTTCGAGGGTACGCTCAACGTCCTGGTGGACCCCGAGGATGTGGGGAAGCTGGATGTGGTCCGCAGCATCGCGGGACACATCATCAGCGGTTTCTCCTGCGACGGCAGGAGCTTCGGCGACGTCATCGCGTACAAGGCGAAGATCCGCAACATCGACTGCGCCATCGTGGTCCCCGAGAGGTCTCACTACGTGGATACGATAGAGATAATCTGTCAGTACCACCTCAGGAGGACCCTGAGCCTCAACGACGGCGACCGTGTCGACGTCAAGATAAACATGTGAATCCCGTCGGGACCCATCTCGTTCTCACAAATATTGCGGGGGTTTTCCCCCGCGTTTATGGTTTTCAGAGTTTCTCGAGATACTTGATGACGGATTCGAAGATCGCCCTTCCGTCCCCTTCCTCGGAATCGTATCCGCGGGTCCAGTCGGGATGGGTGAAACGGGTCATCACACGCTCGGGGTGGGGCATCATACCCATGACGTTCCCTGCGGGGTTGCAGATACCCGCGATGTCCGAGGGGGATCCGTTGGGGTTCCAGGGATACTCGGCATCGGAACCGTCGGGGCAGACGTACCTGAACACGATCTGGTCGTTGTCCTCGAGCTTCTGGACGAAGTCGGGGTCCATGCTCATCAGCTTTCCCTCTGCGTGGGCGGAGGGAATGGTGAGCAGAGCCTTCTCGGGAACGTCGGAGGTGAAGATGCACTTGCCCCTGTTGTCGTTCCTGAGGACAGTGGGGCGGCACTCGAACCTTCCGGAGTCGTTGTTGTACAGTGCGGCGGTGGGCTGCTCGGACATGACCTCGTCGATCGCCGGAAGCAGACCCATCTCCACGAGGATCTGGAATCCGTTGCAGACACCCAGGACGGGCTTTCCGGACTCCACGAACCTCTTGACCTCGGATCCGATGGAGGATTTGATCCTCGCTCCGAAGATCGCACCGGCACGGACGTAGTCACCTGCGGAGAATCCTCCGGGGAATGCGAGAACATCGTAGTCCTCGAGGTCGCGGCACAGGTCTGCGGAGACCTGCTTGGACAGCTGCTTCAGGTGGACCTCCTCCGCCTGGGCTCCGACCATCCTGAAGGCCTCGGCCATCTCGTCCTCGCAGTTCGTTCCCTCGATCCTGATCACACATACCCTGACGTCTTCCGCCTTCATTCGCTGACACCCCCCATGATGTTCCAGATGGGGTCGTTCCAGGCCTTCCTCATCTCCGCGACGGGGATTGAGGTGCCGTTGTCCTTGATCACGAGGCTGTCGCCCTTGGTGATTCCGATGATCTCCGCGTCGTTGCCCAGGATCTCCATGAACCTGGTGACATCCTTGCCGTCGACCTCCACGATCCAACGGCTGTTGCTCTCGGAGTAGAGCTTCCTCGCTAGGGACGAACCGTTCATGGCGGAGAGGTCGATCTGCGCTCCGACCTGACCGGAGATGCACATCTCCGCGACGGCAACGGCGAGTCCTCCGTCGGAACAGTCGTGACAGCTCAGGACGAGACCCTCGTCCATAGCCTGCAGCAGCTCGTCCATGTACCTCTTGAGTGCAGGGATGTCCACACCGGGCACGGCTCCCTTCTCTCCTCCGAACTTGCGGAACAGGAGGGATGCACCCATCTCGTCACGTGTCTTTCCGACGATGAGGATGCAGCTTCCAACCTTCTTGAAATCAGCAGTGACCGCTTTCCTGACATCGTCGATGAGTCCGCATCCGAGGATCATGGGTGTGGGCAGGATGTGGTGTCCTCCGGGAGCCTCGTTGTAGAGACTGACGTTACCGGAGGGGATGGGGATGTTGAGCTCCCTGGCGATCTCGCCGAGACCTCTGACAGCCTCCCTGAACTCTCCGAGCCTCTCGGGCTTCTCGGGGTTTCCGAAGTTGAGACAGTCCGTGAACGCGTTGGGCCTGGCTCCTACGGCGACCAGGTTCCTGCAGGTCTCGTCGATGCATGCCATTCCTCCCTTGTACGGGTCCGCCTCTGTGAACCAGGGGTTGCATCCGATGGCCGCAGCGAGTCCCTTGAGCCTTCCGGGAACGGGCAGGAGGACCGATGCGTCTCCGGGACCGGTCATATTCATCTCACCAACCATGGGATGGATGGCGGTTCCAGCACGGACCTCGTGGTCGTACTGCCTGATCGCCCACTCCTTGGAGGCGATGTTGAGGTCCGAGAGAAGTGCGAGGATGACATCCTTGTCGGAGGGCAGCTTGGGGAACTTCTCGCCCTCCTTGGTGCTGACCTCGGGAAGTGTGTAGGGCCTGTTGTAGACGGGTCCTCCGGTGAGGAACTCCAGGTCCATGTCGAAGATGAGTTCCCCGTCCCAGAAGAGACGTGTGCGCTTCAGGTCAGTGGTCCTCGCGACGGGTATGGCCAAGACATCCCACATGTCGAAGATCTCCAGGACCTTCTCCACGTTCTCGGGCTTGCATGTGCACATCATACGCTCCTGCGACTCGGACACCCAGATCTCCCAGGGTGCGAGTCCGGGCTCCTTGAGGGGGACCTTCTCCAGGTCCACATCCGCTCCGCAGCCTGCATCCAGGGCCATCTCTCCCACGACACAGCTGAGTCCTCCCCCTCCCAGGTCCTTCATTCCTGTGATGAGGTGTTTGGCGTTGACCTCGAAGCATGCGTGCATGACGGGCTCCTTCGTGATGGGGTCACCGAGCTGGACGGC
>JAEDJU010000120.1 GCA_016296195.1 Candidatus Methanomethylophilaceae archaeon
CGGTGGCTCCGATGGGGTGTCCGCGGGCCTTGAGTCCTCCGGACGTGTTGATCGCGATGTCGCCTCCGATGTGGCACCTCTCCTCGAGGACGGCCTTTCCGGCCTCTCCCCTCTTGTAGAATCCGAGGTCCTGCAGGGCCATGATTCCGGACACGGTGTAGGTGTCGTGGACCTCTGCCACCTGGATGTCCTTGGGGGTGATGCCCACCTGCTTGTAGGCCTGCTGGGATGCGGCGACTGTGGCTCCGTAGGTGGTGATGTCCTCCCTCTGGAACAGGGCGAGAGTGTCGCTTGCCTGTGTGACGGCGGAGACCTTCACGTAGGAGTCGGTGTACTTCTTGGCATCCTCCAGGGGACAGAGCACCAGTGATGCGGCTCCGTCGGAGATGGGTGCGCAGTCGAAGACCCCGAGGGGGGTTGCGACGGGACCGGACCTGAGGACGGTGTCCAATGTGATGGCCTTCCTGAACTGTGCGTTGGGGTTGAGTGCACCGTGGTAGTGGCTGTTGACGGCGAAGGATGCGATCTCCTCCCTTGTGGCGATGCCGTCGTGGATCATCCTCCTGGCGATCATCGCGTGGAGTCCGGCGAAGGTCACTCCCATTCCGGCCTCCCACTCGGCGTCCGCGGTGGCATCCAGGACGGAATTGATGGAAGAATCATCGAGATCGGTCATCTTCTCCGCTCCTCCCACGAGGACGATGTCGTTCATTCCGGATGCGACGGCCATGACCGCCTGCCTGAAGGCGACTCCTCCGGATGCTCCCCCTGCCTCGACCCTGGTTGCGGGGATGTGGCGGGTGGCCATTCCGGAATAGTCTGCGATGAGAGCATCGATGTGCTGCTGGTTGATGAAGCGTCCGGCGGACATGTTTCCGATGAAGATACCGTCGACCTCGCTTCCGGAGAGGTTGGCGTCCTCCATGGCCTTCATTCCGGCCTCGATACCGATGGCCCTGAAGGATTTGTTCCAGAGCTCACCGAACTTGGTGACCCCTACTCCTATGATTGCTACGTCCCTCATCTTATCACTCCATCATGACGATCTTGCCCTTGAACTTGGCATATGTTCCGTAATCCACGTAAACGGGGTCGGCCATGATCTTCTCCAGCACGGGTGCGTTGTCCCTCTTGTAGTTCTTGATCTCGTCGGTGACGGTGATGTCGAAGGCATCGCTTCCCGCTCCGGATCCATAGGAGGTGACGAAGATCCTGTCACCGGGCTCGGCGTGGTCCAGGGTATTGGCCAGTCCGAGGGGGACGGCTCCGCTGTAGGTGTTACCGATCTGGGGTGTCAGGAGACCATACTCGATCTGCTCGGGAGTGAATCCCAGCTGTGCGGCGACCCTGGTGGGGAACTTTCCGTTGGGCTGGTGGAAGACGGCGTACTTGTAGTCCTGGGGTGTGGTGCCCATGGCCTCCATCAGCATCTTGGCGGCGGAGGTGATGTGCCTGAAGTAGGCGGGCTCACCGGTGAACCTTCCTCCGTGCAGGGGGTAGGGCTGTCCCTCCCTCCTCCAGAAGTCGGGGGTGTCGGTGGTGAAACTGAGGGTCTTGTTGATCTTGGCGATGATCTTCTCGGTTCCGATCAGGTAGGCCGCTCCTCCTGCGGATGCGGAGTACTCGAGCGCATCCCCGGGTGCTCCCTGGGAGGTGTCCGCTCCGATGGCCACTCCGTACTTCACCATGCCGGATCCGACGAGACCCATGCATGCCTGGATACCCGCGGTACCGGCCTTGCATGCGAACTCCATGTCCGCTGCGGTCATGGCGGGAGTGGCGTTGATTGCCTCTGCGACGATGGTCGCCGTGGGTTTGACGGCGTAGGGGTGGGATTCGGATCCCACATAGATCGCTCCGATGTCCTTGGGATCCACCTCGGGGACCCTGTCCATCATGTACCTGGCCGCCTCCGTGGCGATGGTAACGACATCCTCGTCCGGAGACGGGACTGATTTCTGATAGATCATCAGACCCTTTCCCATCCCCTTCCCGTCTACACCCCAGATCCTCCCGATCTCCTCGGGTTTGATCCTGTATCTGGGAACATATGCTCCGTAACTTACGATTCCAACATCCATCAAATCTCCTCCTTGAGGGAGTTCATCCTCGCCACGAAATCCTCCACATCCAGGTCGGTCGTGACCAGCGGTATGCCCTCGAGACGTGCCAGCTTGATCGCAAGCGGGTCGGTCTGGTCGGGCTGCTGGTACACCACCATCGCGGGTGTGAGCGGATGGGCGCGGATGGCGACCATGGGGGAGCGTCCCAGGTGCACGTTGGTGAATACCAGTGCACGCTCGATGTTCCACCCGTAGATCTTAAGGTAGTCCTCCGAACTGAGGCTCAGAATGGCCTTGACCGAGTCCACGATGGTGTAACCGTAGATGTTCTTGGCCAGAACCCTGTCGGGATTCATGTTTCTCCCCGAGATGGCTTGGATGAACCTGTTCAGGTCCACCCCGCCCGGGAACTCGTCCATGGCGATGATGCAATCCAGTTTGATATCGGGATTGTACTTGGAAATCACCGGCGAGCCGTTCTGTATGTCGAGTTCGATCAGTGCGTCGACCATCTTCTTGACGACGGAGACCCCGGGTGACTTGCGTCTGCCGGACTCGTAGTCGCTGACGACGGAGTGGGAGACGCCCATGGCGTCCGCCAGTTGGTTCTGGGAGAGGCCGAACTCCTCCCTCCACTTCCTGATGGTCCTGCCCGGATCCGGGGAGAGTGCGATCTCCCCGGCGATCTTCTGCTTGAACTCGTCAACCATTCGGTTCCGAGTAACGGAGGTGTCTATTTAATGATGTCGAAATCGGGTTCCGTCGATTGACGGATTTCACCTGAGTTCCCTTTCAAGGGTTTCGACGATGGTCCTAAGGACCTTGAGACGGCCGTACTTCTTGTCCTCGGATTCGACGACAATCCAGGGGGCGGAGGGCATGTTGGTGGATGCTATCATCCTATTGATGTAGTTCTCGTACACTGGCCACTTCTCGCGGTTGCGCCAGTCCTCGTCGGTGATCTTCCAGGTCTTGAGGGGGTTCTCCTGCCTCTCCTTGAAGCGTCTGAGCTGCTCGTCGGGGGAGACCTCCATCCAGAACTTGATGATTATACCGCCTGCGGCTGCGACGGTCCTCTCGAATCCGCGGATCTCGGATGCAGAGCGGTTGTACTCGGCCCAGTTGCAGAATCCCTCGATGGGTTCAACCATCATCCTACCGTACCATGACCTGTCGAAGATGACGATGTGACCCTGCTTGGGCATGTGCTTGGCGAACCTCCACAGGTAGGTGTGGACCCTCTCGTCACCCACGGGTGCGGCCACGGGTACGGCGTAGTATCCCCTGGGATTCAGCGCACGGGCGACCCTCTTGATGCTTCCACCCTTTCCGGCGGCATCCCATCCCTCGAAGACGAGGATCAGGGACCTGTCGGAGGATGCGAGTCTGTCCTGGAGCTCCGAGAGCCTGGTGGTGAGTTCGGCGAGCTCGGACTTGTACTTCTTGGCCTTCTGAGTGAGGTCTGCGGTCTCACGGGGGTTGGGGTACCTCTCATCCACAGCCAGATCAGGCTGCTTGTAGGGGTTCTCCATCCTGAATTTGACACGGTCGATGAAGGTCCTGACCAGTTGGATCATGGTCTCGTCCAGCTGGTTGGCATCGATGACATCCCAGGGGGCGTTCTCGGTGCTCGTCTCCTCCATGGTCTTCCTGAAGAACTTCCTGTCGAACCCCTTGGAACCGATGTGGTCGTCAGTCAGGAAGGAGGGTGCACCGGACCTCTTGTTGGCGAAGATACCGGCGACGTCGTCCAGTTCGGACTCCTTGATGTCCAGGAAGACCTTGACGAGGATCACTCCGTTGTAGGTCATGTACCTCTCATAGGAGAGTGAGTTCTCGCAGAACTCCTTGGTGTCCTCACCGTTGATGTGGGCCATCATCATGCCGGAGTACCATGACCTGTCGTAGATGGCGATGGTACCGTCTGCGGGCTCGCGGGTGATGTAGGACATGACCTGATGGGGACTGTCGGGTTTGCCCTGGGGGATGAAGTGGGTGTACGTGGTACCCCTGGGCTCGAGCATGTTCATGAACTCGTTGGCGACCCTGCCGATGACCCTCCCGCTGCGTCCCTCGAAGACGAGGAGAACCTTGGATTTGGTGTCGACGATGCGGCGTTGGAGTGCGGTCAATTCATTGGAGAGTTCATCGGGTACGGATCCTGACATGGTTCGGTTGATTCGATTCGGTGATATTAATCTTAACGCCGTTGGTTCTGATGGTGATGTGATGGGGGAGGAGACGGGTGATATCGGAAACGAATGTCCGAATCTGCGAGTACTCAGAAAGGCAATGAGCCAAATTATCCTAATCCGTCAGATTGAGGCCACGGGATGAACGGAAAGGAATATGTCTACACACCCGACGAGATGATGATGCCCGGCATGAAGTGCCTTGTTGACATTTTCGGACTTGTAACTGCAGAGCAGTTCATTGATTCCGTCAGGTCAACATGCCAGATTATACAATCTAAAGAAGGCAAATGTTCGATGACAT
>JAEDJU010000121.1 GCA_016296195.1 Candidatus Methanomethylophilaceae archaeon
CATGGAGGCAATACCTATCGCACGCAGAAGATCAGACTCCGATGTGTGGTCGATCACCGATTCTTATCGAAATCGGTCGATTACATCACATTACGTCACATACGTTTGCATCCACGGAGAAGCCACTCCCCGATGGACTTGATCCCGTACTTCATAGTGGCCTTGAAACCGCGACTGTCGCTGTCGACTCCGAGGATCCCGCCCGACATGATGCATTCCACGGCCTCCTGCCATGTCCTGATGGTGTCCGGGAGGATCACGAAACCCTCACCTATGTGTCTGGGGGTGTGGGCATCGCTTCCTGCGGTCATCGGCTTGCCGATCCTCTTCGCCAATGCGAGGGAACGCCTGTTGTCCTTGGGAACCGAACGCCCGTTCCTGGCCTCGATCCCGTCGAAGGGGTAATCCAGGGTGTTCCTCTCCCCAAGACCCGACCACCATCTGTAGGGATGTGCGGCGATGGCGAATCCGCCTGCCTCGTGGATCCTGTCTATGGTCTCCTGGATGGAGAGTCCCCTGGGGATGAGCCTGTCGATCCCCAGGGCGACTATGTGTCCCTCCGAGGAGGAGACCTCCTCGGCAGGGATGATTATGACCTTCCCGTTGTCCTTGAGCACGTCGTAGGCCTCGAAGCTGTTGTGATCGGTGACCGCAACGCATCCGATGCCGTTTGCCACGGCGTACTCCACCAGCTCCTCGGGGGTTGTCCTCCCGTCGTTGGAGTAGCAGGTGTGGACGTGGAGGTCCGCCTTCATAAGACGTTCGCACCGTCCTGGATGTCACCGTCGATGGTGGCGTAGCAGCCCTTTCCGTCTCCGAGGATCATCACATCGTCACCGTCGATGACGGCGATGACGACCTTGGGTGCATCCGCGGGCATGTCGACGCCCATGGCCTTGCCGTCGACCACGTGGACGGTCTTCATGACGACCTGCTCCACATGCTTGGTCTCGATACGGCTGCTGGTACCCTCGACACCGCAGTCGAACCTGGTTCCGTTGGGGATGTCGCAGGAGGGTGCGAGGAGGTGCACTGTCTCTCCGCCGAGGTTCTCGTCATCTGCGGCCGTGAGCATTCCCATGGACTGGACACCGCGGAACTTGGCGGGCTTCAGGTTGGAGATGACGATGAGCCTCCTGCCCATCATCTCCTCGGCGGTGTAGCGCCATTTGAGGTTGGTGACAAGCTGCCTGGGCTCTCCCTCTCCGCAGTCCACCTTCAGGACGAACAGCTTCTCCGCATCGGGGTGGTCGCTGACCTCCACGACGGTACCCACCCTGAGGTCCATCCTCCTGAACATGGCGAACGGTCCTGCGGGTGCGGCCTGGGGCTGCTCCTTGGGTTTGTCCTTCTTCTCCTGCTGCTGTTTCTGTTCCTTCTTGTCGTCTTCCATCTCGATCTCGACCTTCTTGTAGACGGGGATGGGTTCCCTGAGCTCCTGTCCCACGGGGACGGGCTCGGTGACCGCGGAGAGTCCGGCGGTCTCGGGTGTTCCGTCGAATCCGAGGTATCCCCAGATGGTCTCGGACGACTTGGGCATGAACGGCCATGCCATGATGCTGAGCGCCTTCACCAGACGGAGGTTGTCGCCCATGACCTTTCCGCACTGGTCCTTATCGCTCTTGACGAGGGCCCAGGGCTTCATGGAATCGAAGTACCTGTTTCCGAAGTGGGCCAGGTCCATGACCACCTTGATGCCTTTCTTGAAGTCGCAGGTGGAGATGCATGCGTTGTAATCCTCCAGTGCCTTCGCGATGGCATCGGTGACCTCCTGTGATCCGCCCGCCTCGGGAACGGTACCGAAGTTCTTCTTGGTGAAGCTGAGGCACCTGTGGTAGTAGTTACCGAGGTTGGCCACCAGCTCGTTGTTCACCTTGGTCTGGAAATCCTCCCAGGAGAACTCGGAGTCGTGGGTGTCCGGCATGATGGCGGAGAGGTAGAACCTGACGACGTCCGCATCGTACTTCTGGAGAACCGATGGAACATCTATGGCCCCTCCGCGGCTCTTGGAGAACTTGCCTCCTCCGATCATGAGGTACTCGTTGGCGGGGATGTCGTAGGGCAGGTCCATGTTGCCGATACCCATGAGGATGGCGGGCCAGATGATGGAGTGGAACGGGATGTTGTCCTTTCCGATGAAGTAGTAGTGCCTCACCTCGGGGTCCATCCAGAACTCCTTCCAGTAGTCGGGCTTCCCGATCATCTTGGAGTACTCGACGGATGCGCTGAGGTATCCGATGACGGCCTCGAACCAGACGTAGATGACCTTGTCCTCCCATCCCTCGATGGGAATGGGAACTCCCCAGGACATGTCCCTGGTGATGGCCCTGTCGTAGAGTCCGTCCTCAAGCCAGTTCTTGGTGAAGGCCTTGACGTTGGACCTCCAGTAGTCCTTCTCGGAGACGAACTTGATGAGATCGTCCCTGAAGGCGCTGAGCTTCAGGAAGAAGTGCTCGGTGGGCCTGATCTCCGGTGTGGAATTGCAGAGTGTGCAGTAGGGTTTCAGAAGGTCCCCGGGCTCGAAGGTGGTACCGCATGCGTCGCACTGGTCGCTGCGGGTCTTCTCGGCACCGCATTTGGGACAGACACCCTCCACGTAGCGGTCCGGGAGGAAGCGGGAGCACTTGGGACAGTAGTACTGGTTGGTCTCCTTGGTGTAGATGTATCCCTTGGACTTCAGGTCGAGGAAGATCTCCTGCGTGACCTTGAAGTGGGTGTCGCAGTGGGTCTTGTTGAAGAGGCTGTACTCTATGCCCATGTCCTCGATGGCCTTCTTGTTGATCTCGTGGAACTTGTCGGCATAGGCCTCGGGGGTCATCCCGCATTTCTCGGCGGAGACGGTGATAGGAGTGCCGTGCTGGTCCGAACCTCCGACCATCAGCACCTCGTTCCCTAGGAGACGGTTGTACCTGCTGAATATGTCAGGGGGGAGCAGCGATCCGGCCAGGTGTCCAAGGTGGATGGTACCGTTGGAGTACGGCCAGGCGATGTTGATGCAGACTTTCGACATTTATACCGTGTACTCGAACACTCACAGGGTATATACACTTGCGGACTGACCCGGCGGAGGACCCTCTTCATGGTCCCCGGATTCACCCGTCTCCGGGTGTTCATGGGGATTCGGAGACGGTGATATCGGAACCGATGGATTCCCTCCTCAGGCATATCACCGCATGGATGCCCATCATCAGACCTCCGATGACCTCTCCGATGGCGAGTGCACACCAGACGGATGTGGTGGTACCGAAACCGTATGCCGCGGCGGCGAACAACGCCACCAGAAGGATGTTCCTGGCCAGGGAGTTCAGCATGGCACCATTGGCGTGCTGTATCGATTGCATCAGGGAGGAGCCGGTGAACACCAGGGACATCACCGGCATGAACAGTGCGAAGAAGTACAGCAGGACGGTCATCTCATCCTCGAGATATTGCATGTCCGGGGAATGGGTGAACACACCTGCTATGGGTCCCGCCAGGACGGCCATGCATGCGCACAGAGCGATAAGCGAAGCGATGGAGACGATGACCGAGTAACGGAAGGCATCCCTGATCATGTCGAAACGGCGCATACCGTATTCCGCCGAACATACGGAGACCATCGCACCGCCCACAGCCTGTCCCGGGATCATCAGGACGTACGCGATCCTCCATGCCGTGGAGTATATGGCGACGGCATCGGTGCCTCCGCAGAATATGACGTAGTAGTTCAGGGCGATGTTGAACACGTTCATCAATGACAGTTCCAGAGCCTCCGGCAATCCGACGGACAGTATCTCCCGGAGACGGGTGATATCCGGACGGACATCCGCACGATGGAGCGAGATGTACGTGCTGCCGCGGAGGTACCAGTAGAGTCCCATGAACGAGGATATGACGAAGGAGATCACCGTCGCCCATGCGGCTCCCGCCACACCCATGTCCATGCCGAAGATCATGATCGGGTCCAGGACAATGTTGATGACCGCACCGACCACCTGGATCACCATGGAACGCTTGGCGGCACCCTCACCGCGGAGCATCCCGGAGACCACTCCGCTGAGGATGATGAAGAGTGATGAGATGTAGATGGGGATGGCGTATCCGAGACATTCCTCCCTCATACCGCCGGCACCCATGAGGTCGGTGGTGATTCCCGCGGTGAGGAACAGGGTCAGACCTATCGGAACGGAAACGATCACAGTCAGCACCAGACCCTGCATCGCGACACCGTCGGCGTTGACCTTGTCCTTCATACCGATGTTCCTGGCGATGGCGGATGCGACACCGATCCCGAGACCGTTCCCTATGCCGATCAGGACACAGTAAAGAGGATAGACCACGCCGAGGGCAGCCATGGAATCACCGCCGAGGTCGGAGACCCACAGACTGTCGACGATGTTGTTCAGCTGTTGAACCAGGAGGGCGACGGCTATGGGGATGCACATCGTGATGATGCCCTTGCGCTGATCGCCCAGCAGAACGCCTACCCCTTCTCCCGACATGTGGCCACCTGGTTTCCGGTCACCATCTCACATTCCCATATAT
>JAEDJU010000122.1 GCA_016296195.1 Candidatus Methanomethylophilaceae archaeon
CGGAGATAGCCGATGCGGATGTGATCCTTGTGGTCAACGTCGAGTGGGGTGGTTCCTTCGCCTACGCCATCGGAACGGTGGAGCTGCTCCCCGAGGAGGACAGGAAACGTGTCAAGGGGATCATCCTCAACAACGTCCGCGGAAACCTGGACAACATCAGACCGGGAGCAAGGAAGCTCGAGGAACTGACAGGCATTCCGGTGATCGGCATAATACCCCATGCGGACGTGGTCCTCCCCAACGAGGATTCGGAATCCCTCAGGGGGATCAGGAGGAAGGGGGAGGGCAAATCCCTCATCGGAGTGGTCAAGTACCCGCGCATAGCGAACTTCACCGACCTCGACCCCCTGTTCCTGGAGGATGTGTCCATAGTGTTCGTGGAGGACGGAAAGGACCTGGAAGGCGTCGATGCCGTCGTCCTGCCCGGAACCAAGAACACGGTGGCGGATATGATCTGGATGAACGAGAGGGGCATCAGTGAAGGAATTAGGAGATTGTGGAAGAAGGTCCCCATCGTGGGCATATGCGGAGGATACCAGATGATGGGAAAGACCATGGATGATTCCAAGGGTCTGGAGGCAGGTGTGCCCAGGATCATCGACGGATTGGGATTCTTCGACAACACCACCGTCTTCGGGGAATACAAGAAGAGGGTCATCCAGAGCGAGGGACACATGCTCGTCGGTGACGAGGGACCCATCACAGGATACGAACTCCACATGGGCATGACCGATGTCAGGGAGAAGCCGCTGTTCGTGATAGAGAACAGGTTCGACCAGGGGCCTCAGGAGGAGGGATCCTTCCGCATCGATGAACTGACCTTCGGAACGTACCTGCACGGAATATTCGACCGTCCCGCCTTCAGGAAGTACTTCCTGTCCTTCGTGAAGCATGACGGGAAGCCGGTGGACACGAGGGACACCCGTGATTACGATGACATCATCGAGGACAACATCGTGAAGCTCGCGAAGGTCTTCGAGGACAACATGGACATACCCAAGCTCATGGAGATACTGGGGGTGGAGGAATGAGGAAGGTACTGCTGATAGGAACATCGTCGGGGGCGGGGAAGACCACGGTCAGTGCCATGGTCTGCCGTTACCTCTCCAGGAACGGATACAGGCCGGCACCGTTCAAAGGCTCGAACCTGTCGCTGAACTCCTACGCCACAAAGGACGGAGGGGAGATCGGGATGGGACAGGCCTTCCAGGCCTGGGCCTGCGGCATAGAGCCTGAGACCGACATGAACCCCGTGCTCATGAAGCCGTCCGGGAACGGCGTTATCCAACTGATAGTCAACGGACAGCCGTTCATGGATGTCAGCAAGGACAGGCCGATGGACAGGGAGAAGGTGATGGAACAGGTACATGCGGCCTTCGACAGGCTCGCGGAGGTCCATGACTTCATAGTCTGCGAGGGTTCCGGATCGCCCGTCGAGCTGAACCTCATGGACAGGGACCTCGCCAACACGGGACTGATGAGGGAACTGAAGGTACCCACCGTCCTGGTGGGGGACATCGAGAGAGGTGGGGTGTTCGCCGCCGTATACGGAACATGGAGACTCATCCCCGATGATCTGAAGCCGCTGATGAAGGGTTTCGTGATAAACAGATTCAGGGGAGACGGGTCCATCCTGAAGTCCGGAATCGAGAGGATCGAGGAACTGACCGGGATGAGGTGCCTCGGGGTGCTGCCTTATGAGAATCTCAGATTCCCGGAGGAGGACTCGCTCTCATCGTCGGAGGGCAAGCTCGAAGGTGCTGACACGCATGCGGCGTTCCTGTCCAATCTGGATGAGATGACCGAACATGCAATCCAGGCGGGATTCGACTTCGACGCCCTCGTCGACATCGCAGGTCAGTGACCGTCGATGGGGTTCACCGTCCGACCGGGCAGTGGATCATCCGCCTGATGCGACACGGATGGCCTTTATCTCGGATTCCTCCGAGAGAACGGTGTCCATTGGGACGGGGATCGATCCAGAAAGATACAGATACGCATCGGGATGGAGTCCCTCAGAAGAAACGGCGGACTCTATCGTGCCTCCGACAGGGACCTCTATGGTCCTCCCTGGCAACAGGATCTTGGGCATGTGGACGTCATTGGGTATGATTCTATTTTTCCGTTTTGGCCGGGAACGATGTGTCCATACCAATTGTATTTATGTCTCCATAAGTTAGGGTGCTTGTTCCAATCCAGCCGCGTGCGGCATCCAGGCCATAGGGCATGAAAACAACTTCCAAGGGGAGAGAAGAATGAACCACGAATACAAGCAGTTCATAGAGAACAAGTGTGAGATGTGCCGCAAGAGCGATGCATTCTCACCCGACCTCTACACGAAATACGATGTCAAGAAGGGTCTCCGCGACACCAAGGGAAACGGAGTCGTCGTCGGACTGACGTCCGTCTCCCAGGTCGACGGAACCAAGATCATCGATGGTGTGAAGGTCCCCTGCGAGGGAGAGCTCCACTACCGCGGGTACGACATCAAGGACCTCACAAGGGGATTCCTGAACAAGAGGTTCGGATTCGAGGAGGTCTCATATCTCCTGCTCTTCGGAGAGCTCCCTACCAAGGAACAGCTCGATGAGTTCAAGGCACACCTTATCGAGGAACGCAAGCTCCCGGTGACGTTCACCAGGGACGTCCTGATGAAGGCGGCCAGCAAGGACATCATGAACTCCATCACAAGGAGCATCCTGTTCCTCGCATCCTACGACAAGAAACCCCTGGACAACTCCCTGGAGAACGTACTCAGGCAATGCATATACCTGATCAGTGTCTTCCCCATGCTCACCGTCTACAGCTACCACGCGTACAACCACTACATCAACGACGAGAGCATGTACATCCACAGACCCGATTCATCACTGTCCACATCGGAGAACATCCTGCGCATGCTCAGACCCGACAAGTCCTACACCTACCTGGAGGCGACTGTCCTCGACCTCGCACTTGTCCTCCACATGGAGCACGGAGGAGGAAACAACTCCACCTTCACCACCAGAGTGACCACGTCCGCGGGATCCGACACCTATGCTGTCATCGCGGCGGCCATGTCCTCCCTCAAGGGACCCAAGCACGGCGGTGCCAACATCAAGGTCATGGACATGATCGCGGACATCAAGAAGCATGTCAAGGACATCACCGACGAGAAGGAGGTCAGGAAGTACCTCAACCACATCCTCGACAAGAAGGCCTTCGACCACCAGGGACTGATCTACGGAATGGGTCACGCTGTTTACACCAAGTCCGACCCCCGTGCAGAGGTCTTCAAATCCTTCGTGGAGAAGCTCGCGATCGAGAAAAAGAGACAGGAGGACTTCCAGCTCTACTCCATCATCGAGAGGGTCGCACCGGAGCTCATCCTCGCCAAGAGGCCCAACGCCACAAGCGTCTGCGCCAACGTGGACTTCTACAGCGGATTCGTGTACGACATGCTGGACATCCCCCATGAGATGTACACACCCCTGTTCGCCACCGCCAGGATCGTCGGATGGAGCGCACACCGCATGGAGGAGCTCATCACATCCAACAAGATCCTGCGTCCCGCATATGTCAACATGATGGAGCACAAGGACTACATCGACATAGAGGACAGGGAATGATCCCGACGGGCCCCGGCCCGTCCCAAACACCATCTTTTACATCATATCACCTGCTCAGACGATATCCGGATCCCTGCCGGAACGGATGAATGGGATTATCTACCCGTTCTCCATATGTCAGCACATGTTCGGTAAGGTTGACAAGAACGCGGTTCTGAATAACGTCCACAAGGCACTCCGCGCCAGTGACCTCCAGTTCGAGGTGAAGGAAGGGGGCATGGTTATTCTGAGCGCCATGGGAGACGACCTTCCGATCGGCATGATGATCATTGCGGACGACGACAACCGCACACTGAACATCTACTGCTACCTGATGTTCGATATTCCCGAGGATGCGAGGGCCAAGTTGATCCCCGAACTGAACACCATCAACAACTCGATCAATAACGGGGGATTCTACATGGACGACAGCGAGCCGAAGATCTACTTCAAGATCGTCCAGAGCTACTTCGACAGGGCACCCTCGGTCGCCACCATCCAACACCTCGTCATGATAGCATTCAAGACCGTGGATGTCAACGACGGTAAGCTGAAGGGATTGATCCCCGCAAGTGCGATCAAGAGAGACTACATGTACTCCTGATGTTCACCAACCTCTGTTTAACGACATGTGTTCAGACATGTGTCGATATCGGATGGTGAAGAATGGACAGGACAATGCCCCTATAATGGGGTTTTTTGAGCGATTCGTCCCGAGTAGCCCGAAACGGTGAGTACCTCTCCCGTGAAGGGGAGAGGATCACTCACCGATCATCCTCTTGACGGGAAGGTACGCCCTATCCAGAACATCCTTGTCCAGAACAACCTCGCCCTCGAGAGTCTCCAATGCATGGAGAACGGAATCGAGAGTGGTCATCTTCATGGCTGAACACACGGCGTATTCCGGGAAATGGAACCTCTTA
>JAEDJU010000123.1 GCA_016296195.1 Candidatus Methanomethylophilaceae archaeon
CGATACTCCTGTTGATGTCGTTGATGTCGGCCCTGTTCCAGGACATGACGGATGCTCCGAGGCCCATACGGGCGATGTGCCTGACGGCCATCTTCTCCTCGGCACCGAGGGAGGGGTTTCCTGCCATGATCTGGGGGACTCCCGCCTCGTCGAGGAGCTGGGCGATCCTGTACTTCTCGATGTTGGAGAAGATAACGCCTGCAGCCTTCTCTCCGTCCATAAGTGTGGAGTCGCAGATGCAGAGGGGCCTGTTCACGATCTCATTGACTTCGTTCTTGCTTTTCATATTCATCCCTTGACGAGTCTTCACGCTCCGCTGACCATGATGGAATCCGGGCTGTGAGTGCGATTCTCTATAAGGTCGCGCACGTATATAAAAATGAAAGAGAGGCTGTGTAATGCCCGTTTTCTCGGGAAGAGGGTGTGTCCGGATCCATTCCGGTCCACACCTTGACGGTTTCCGCTGATGCGGTACGCTTCAGACGTCTATCCTGTATCTGAGGATGGCACCCATTCCGCCGATGGCGGCGAGCTGTTTCCCCCCGTCGTGCTGTCCCGATACGACTACAACCGTTCCCTTCTGGGATTCCACTGCACGCACCACGTCGTCCAGGTCCTGCTCCCTGACCTTCGAGTCCAGGACGAGGAGCTTCTCCACCGCACCTGCCAGGGCGGCATCCATGACCTGTTGTGTTCCGTAGGTGGCGTTCCCGTTCCTGGCGATCTCTGTCATGAGCTGTTCCACCGCCTCGAGTTCGCATCCCACAGAGGATTCCCTGAGGACATCGGCACCCATCCCCGCCTTCATGAGTTCGTTGATTCCGCACATCCCGGACTGTCCGGTGTGGTAGACGTAGATTTTCTTGAAGGTCTCAGGGTCCATCTTCTTCAGGTCCTCGGCGAGCGTCTCCTTCTCGAACCCCGGTCCCAGGAGCACCAACGGCATGTTTGCCTCCATCAACGGCACGACCTTCGATGCTATCTCGGCATGGTAGTTGTCCACGGAGGGTTTCTCGGCATACTGCTTCCCCGACCTGCCGGACCTGACGGTCGTGACCTCCTTCAGACCGAACTGCCTCAGCACGGCCACCGTCGCCTCGTCCTGGTCCAGGGAAACGAACACGATCCTTGGTTTCTTGGATTCCGAGACGGCACGTCTCAGTCTCTCGATCTGTGTGTCCCTCCAATGCCTCTTCTCGATCGTCATCGAATCCCCGTTCTCGAAGATCAGGGTGTGGTGCTGTCCGATGTCCTGGGGACCGTTCTCGATGGTGCCAAGAAGCTTAAGCCTCAGATCATCCTCCGAGAACTCGATCTTCTCTATTCTGACACCGAGGGTCATGCGCTTCTTCTCGGCCCTCTCGGCCCTGAGCTTGTCCGCCGACTTCTCCTCGCGTCTCGTTGTGGATGCTGTCACCAGGTCACCGACCTCGATGACGTTGTAAAGGTGCCAAATGTCCTCATCGATCTCGATCTGGATCCTCATGCTCCCGGCGGAAGCGTCCTCGTTCAGAATGCGCATGGAGGCTCCCATCCCTTATCATATATAATACAGACGCGCCCGGCCAGTCCACGGATGTCAGTTTTGTCGTTTATTGGACAACCGACAATTCGACCTGTCATGACCTGGGCATAGGGATTATATATGGAACGTGAATCTGAGAATCCTCCGATGGCACGCGGATACTTGGTCCTCGAAGATAGGACCGCATACGAAGGTGAACTGTTCGGCAAACAGGTCGACACAGTCGGAGAAGTTGTTTTTGGAACCGGAATGAGCGGATATCAGGAGAGTCTCACAGATCCGTCCTACGAGGGACAGATCCTCATCATGACATACCCCCTGATCGGGAACTACGGAGTCACAGAGGAGTACTTCCAGTCCAGGTCCATCCACACCCGTGGACTTGTCGTGAGGGAGTACTGCAAGGAGCCCTCGCCCATGTACAACGGCAGGACCATCGATGAGTTCCTCAGATTCTACGGAATTCCCGGCATCTCCGGAATCGACACCCGCGAGCTGGTCATCAAGATCAGGACCGGTGGAACCGTCAAGGGAGCCATAGTCTCCGCTGATGCGGACCTGGAGAAGGTCGCCAAGGACCTCAGGTCGATGCCCTATCCATCCGAGTCGAACCTCGTGGAGAAGGTGTCCTGCAAGGAGATCATCCGTGATTACACCGGAAAGGACATCACGGTCGGAATGATCGACTGTGGAGCCAAGTCTTGGATCGCCAAGAGCCTCGGTGACAGGTTCAACCTCGTCACATTCCCCTACGACACTCCCGCAGATGTCATCATGGATTCCGGCGTCCAGGGAGTCCTCATATCGAACGGTCCGGGAGATCCTTCCCACCCTGCCATCCTGAACTCCACCGTGAAGACGATCCAGGACCTCTCCACACAGTTGCCCCTCTTCGGTATCTGTTTTGGAAGTCAGCTCATCGGAATCGCCATGGGTGGATCCACCTACAAACTGAAGTTCGGTCACCGCGGATGCAACCAGCCAGTCAAGTACAACGGCCGTGTCTACATCACATCCCAGAACCACGGATTCGCCGTGGATGAGAACAGCCTCGAGGGAACTGACCTCATCGTCAACCAGGTCAACGTCAACGACGGGTCCGTAGAGGGTGTCGAGCACAAGAACCTGCCCATCTTCACATCTCAGTACCATCCCGAGGCATCGCCCGGGCCCTGGGACACATCGTTCCTGTTCGACAAGTTCGCCCATATGATAAAGGAGGGAAAGCTTTGAGAAAGGATTACAAGAAGCTAATGGTCATCGGTTCCGGTCCGATCGTCATCGGACAGGCCGCAGAGTTCGATTTCTCCGGAACGCAGGCTTGCCGTTCCCTCAGGGAGGAGGGTTACAAGACTGTCCTGGTCAACTCCAACCCCGCAACCATCCAGACGGATGCGGACACTGCCGACAGCGTCTACATCGAGCCCCTGCTGGTCGAGAACGTCGCCAAGATCATCGAGAAGGAGGGTGTCGACGGAGTCGTTTCCGGAATGGGATGACAGACCGCTCTGAACATCTGTTCCGAACTCGCCGATTCCGGAGAGCTCGAGAGACTCGGTGCCGTTCTCGTCGGAACACAGCCCGCAGCCATCGCCATGTCAGAGGACAGGGAGTTGTTCAAGGAGACCATGGAGAGGATCGGAGAGCCCATCCCCGTGTCCAGGTCCGTCAACAGCATCGATGAGGCCAAGGAGGCCGTCAAGGTCATCGGAAGGTACCCCGTGCTCATCAGGCCCGCGTACACACTCGGAGGAACAGGAGGAGGTATCGCCTACAACGAGGCGGAACTCGAGGAGATCTGCGCACGCGGACTCGCCTACTCCCGTATCCACCAGGTCCTCATCGAGGAGAGCGTCCTCGGATGGAAGGAGTACGAGTACGAGGTCATGAGGGACTCCAACGACAACTGTATCATCATCTGTAACATGGAGAACCTCGACGCGATGGGTATCCACACCGGAGAGAGTATCGTCTGTGCACCCTGCCTCACACTCTCCGACAAGGACCACCAGCGCCTCAGGACCGCGGCCATCAAGGTCATCCGTGCCCTGGAGATCGAGGGAGGATGCAACGTCCAGTTCGCGTTCAACCCCGCCAACGGTGACTACAGGCTCATCGAGGTCAACCCCCGTGTGTCCCGTTCATCCGCACTGGCTTCCAAGGCAACAGGTTATCCCATCGCCAGGGTCGCCACCAAGATCGCGGTCGGATACACACTCGACGAGATCCCCAACAAGATCACCGGAACCACATTCGCCGCCTTCGAGCCCTCCATCGATTACGTCGTCGTGAAGATCCCCCGCTGGCCCTTCGACAAGTTCCGCACCGTGGACCGCCACCTCGGAACTCAGATGAAGTCCACCGGAGAGGTCATGTCCATCGGAAGGACGTTCGAGGAGGCCCTGCTGAAGGGACTCAGGTCACTGGAGATTGGTGTCAAGGGACTCGACAGGATCGAGATGACCGATGCGGAACTCCGCGAGGAGCTGGTGAATGCCACCGACAGGCGCATATTCGCAATCGCGGAGGCACTCAGGAAGGGATGGTCCGTGGAGGAGGTCAGCGACCTCGCCAAATGGGACACATTCTACACCAGGAAGATCAAGAACATCGTGGATATGGAGGCCAGGATCCAGAAGGGACTCGACGCCGACACCCTCAGAGAGGCCAAGTACATGGGATTCTCCGATGAGACAATCGCAGATCTCGCCGGAAAGGGATCCCTGGACATCCGTGCCATGAGGAAGGCCCAGAACCTCGTGCCAGTCTACAAGATGGTCGATACCTGTGCCGCAGAGTTCAGTGCCGAGACCCCCTACTTCTACTCCACCTACGGACGTTCCAGTGAGGTCGACGCCAACGACGGCAAGAAGAAGGTCGTCATCGTTGGAGGAGGACCCATCAGGATCGGACAGGGAATCGAGTTCGACTACTGCTGTGTCC
>JAEDJU010000124.1 GCA_016296195.1 Candidatus Methanomethylophilaceae archaeon
GTCGGCACCTCGATGTTGTCCATCAGGAACTCCAGTCCGAAGGCACATACGACCATTCCCAGCACCACACCGATGAGGATGAGTACCACGAACCTCAGGTCCTTCAGGAGCCTGTTCCTTATGTCGGCCAGGTCGGAGACCAGCCTCTCGTATATTCCGAAGATCACCGCTATGGTGGCTCCGCTTGCTCCCGGGAGCATGGAGACGATTCCCACCAATGCTCCCACCAGAATGTCCTTCAGGGGTTTCAGGACCATGACGATCACATACCGGGTTTGATAGATAAATTGGAGGGAAGATGTTTCCGGGGATCGCTCCCCGGTATGTTCAGGATCATTCGGTCTTTTCCTTCCTGGACCTCATCACGAGGAACGCCGCGATCAGAACGACGACGATGACGACGACCACGATCACCGCTATGGTGGTCATGTCCGTGCCTGAGTCGTCTCCGGATGGTTCGGCACCGTCACCCACGATCATGTACGAGGAGCAGTGTGCGATCTCCATGTCGATGAAACCGTTCTCGACGACGGAACTTCCGGAGTAGTCCGCGCATCCAGCGGTCACGTTGTCGTAGTAGATCGACACGGTGCTTCCATCCGCGAACCTGTCGCCCACATAGTAGGAGACGGTGGTATCCCCGGGCATCCTGCCGGATGCGGAGAAGTCCAGGTACAGGGTGTCCTTTCCGTCGGACACGGCGTTGAGGTAGTCCCTGTCCGGTGCGTTCAGCTCCTGGATCTTGGGGACGATGCTGGCGGTTCCCGCACCGCTGTTCCCGGCGGACAGCTTCCACTTGTAGAGGACGTTCCCGTCATCGTCGCTGATGGTGACGTAGAGGGTGTTCTGTCCCTGGAGGAGGCTGTTGTCGATGGCCTTGTCCACCATGCTGCTTCCCTGGTTCAGTTCCCAGACTGCGTTGCCGTTCCTGTCGAAGTCACCCTGTGTTGGGGTCCTGTCGTCGGAGATAACATCCGCGAACTCGGGTTCGAGGACGAGGTTCCTCTTCACGGGATAGGTGGACTTCCAGATGATGTCGTCATCCGTCTCCCATCCAACGAAGGCCTCCCTCTCGCCGTCATCGTCGGTGATGATCATTCCGTCGTAGTCCGTGGGGAGTTCGACGGTATCACCGTATCCGACCTCGGTCTTCTTGAGGACCTTTCCGTCGATGTCCATGAATGTGACGGTGAAGCTCATGTCCTTGGTCACATCTCCAGCCTTTCCGACAACACGGTCGACACCCTTCTGGACCTCGGCCTTGGCGGAATCGCTGAGCTTCAGGCTTCCGTCGATGAGGATCCCCTCGGGGATGTTGGGGTTGGATTCGAAGGGGTATGTGTAGAAGAGAGATCCGATGATCTTGTCCTCATCCACAGGGGGAACGGGGATCATGATGCCCTCTTCCTTGAGGATCTTCGCGATCTCATCGATCATATCTCCGATCTCATCTTCGATGACGTCGTACATGGGGTAGATGTAGAGGATGCCGTCCTTATCCTCGGCCTTCATGGAGATCTCCGCATCCTCGATGTACTCCGACTCGCGGACCTCCCATCCATCATCCTCTTCATCTGAGACCGGGATGTTGGTGTTGATGCTGGCGGTCATATCCATACGTACATCGAACCTGTCGTTCCATGTCATCTCATTCCCTGTGGGCAGGAGGTGCATGACACCGTCGATCAGGATGGCATCGAGGCTTCCGTCCAGGTTGATGAAGTAGCTGTTGTCGACGATCCTGTCGACGAGTTCGGGTCCATCATCTGTGAAGTCGATGTTCGATGACAGGTCAAACTGCATGGAGAGTCTGTAGTTGCTGTCCAGTGCCGTGACCGCGAAATCCCTGTCGAGGTGGACGCTCCCCTTCTCGTAGAAGTACAATCCCACCTTCAGTTTCTCGATCACCAGTTCATCGGCATCGTCGTCCATGGTCCTGTCACTGAAGGTCCCGGCGAATGTGATGTCCGTTCCGAACACGGTCGCATAGTCCACGACGTATCCGTTGGAGTTCTTCTCCACGACCTCGTAGATCATCCATGCGTCACCGGTCATGTCCAGCTCGGTGATCTCGGCATCCATCCCGGAGTCTGCGAACTTCAGGAGTTTGTTGATCACTTTGATGTAGTTGTCCTCGGTGATCACCCCATCATCCGTGATGAGTTCGATGTACTCCCCGAGTCCCATCTCCGTTATGGCGGAGTTTACGATGTCGATAATGTCGCTCCTGTCGAATGATGCGCCGAGTCCCCATGCGGATCCCACATCAGGTCCGTCGACCGCATCGCTGTCATCGGATGCGAAGGTGACGGCGGTGAAGCAGGAGAGCACCATGAGGATGCTCAGTGTCATCGCGATAGTCTTTCTGTTCATTGTCCCACCTCGGCCATGCGACCGTGCATAGCCCGAGCGTTGGTATCGTTAATCGTTATTTAAGGTCTGTTGAAGGAAGATTCCGTCGGGTTGGAGGATTCAGATTCCGGTCCCATTGACCGCTATAATGATATCATTCGAGGCCATATCCGGACACAATATGGCAGACATAATGATCAGGAAGAGGAAGAGGATGAGATCGAAGGAGATCAAGGCCCTGTCCAAGGAGCTCGAGGAGGCCATGGGTGTTCCCGTGTTCTCCGAGGACGACCCCGTGGACATGGCGGAGAGCTCCGACTACAACGTCATCTACGTCGGTCAGGACATCCTCGGAATCGTCTACGATGGGAAGGCAACCCTCACCGTCAGGGGTGTCCTCAAGTACAAACCCGTCAGGAAGTACGTGACGGTCGACATGGGTGCTGTCCCCTTCGTCACGAACGGTGCCGATGTCATGGGCCCCGGCATCACCGATGCTGAGGATTCCATCGAGGAAGGCGACATGGTCTGGATCAGGGATGTGAAGAACCTGGTTCCGCTGGCCATAGGTATCGCCCTCCGTCCCGCATCCGAACTCAAGTCGAAGGCCGGTGGGAAGGCCATCAAGTCCCTCCATTACGCGGGGGACAAGCTCTGGAAGACAGGCGAGTGATCGCATGGACAGAGCCAAGGTGGTCCATGATCCCGTCCACGGAAGCATATCCGTCGACGGCGTCTTCATGGAGGTCATGGACCGCCACGAGATGCAGAGACTCCGGTCCGTGAAGCAGCTCGGCCTGGGATACCTCGTGTTCCCGGGCGCAAACCACACACGTTTCGAACATTCCTTGGGAGCATATCATCTGGCCGGGAGGATGGCGGATGCCATCGGTCTCGACAGGGATGACAGGGACACCGTCCGCATGGCGGGTATGCTCCACGACATCTGTCATCCGCCGTTCTCACACACTCTGGAGTCCATGATGGAATCATCCCTCGGGATGGACCACATGGACCTCGCCAGGGCACTCATCACCGGGAAGGTCCCGAACCATCTCCCGATCGATGACTTCCTCGACGGTGTCGGTCCCATAGGTGACATCCTCTCCCGCGAAGGGATCTCCCCGGAGGAGGTCTGTGACCTGATAGCGTATCCGGAATCGAGGTCCGAGGGATTGGACATGTTCACCGGTGGACACAGTTTCTTCCCGTCCAAGGACTACGCCCATCAGATCATCCACGGCCCCGTGGATGCGGACCAGATGGATTACCTCATGAGGGATGCACACTACACCGGTATGACCCATGGGGCGATCGATTGCGAACGTCTCCTGAACACCATGAGGGTTCACAACGACAGGATCGTCATCCAGAGGCGCGGGGTGACCGCGGCGGAGGGTCTGATGGTGTCCCGTTCCTTGATGTACACATCCGTGTACTTCCATGAGACGGTCAGGATAGCCCAGAGGATGCTCACGAAAGCGGTGGAGCATTCAGGTATCGATCTTTCCGACATCTTCCTGAGGACCGACTCCGATTTCGTTCAATCGTTGACGGACTCCGGCGGACGTTCCGCCAGGAGCATCAGACGCATCCTGAACCGTGACCTGGACAAGAAGGCCCTGGTCATCTACGGGGAGGAGGTGGACGATGCACTGGTGGACACACTCCTCCAATATCCGGGTGATATGGGAAGGAGGAGGCTTGAGCAGGAGATAGCAGACCATGCGGGTGTCGATGTTTTCGACGTCGGTGCCGAGGTCACACCCATGTCCAGTCTCAGGTCCAACATGAGGATAGGGAAGACGGACGTCGCCATCCTCGATTCGGAGGGGAAGGTCAGGTCCCTGGCCCGTTTCTCCCCGCTCGCCAGGGCACTCCAGTCGAGGGATCACTACGGATGGGCGGTTCTGATATCCGCTCCGAAACAGTATCGCGAAGCTGTCGGGCATGCGGCACGCAAGGTATTGGGAAAAGAGAATTGATGGGACGGTTCACCCGTCTCCATCATTATGATCAGCCTTTTATGACACCGATGGGGGTGAGCTTGGCCACCTTGGCGGTGAGTCCGGCATCGCAGACGACCTTGATGACCTCGTCCACGTCCTTGTACG
>JAEDJU010000125.1 GCA_016296195.1 Candidatus Methanomethylophilaceae archaeon
GTCAAGGAGGAGGATCTCCGGTTCCTGGACCAGTCCGCGGGCGATCATCACCTTCTGATGTTGACCTGCGGACAGTTCGTCGAAGGACCTCATGGAGAGGTGCTCGATGTTGATCAATCTGAGTGTCTCGTACACAACATCCAGATCCGAGTCCAATGATTTCCAGTTGCTGTGGGGATGACGTCCCATGAGGACGGTGTCCACAACGGACAGGGGGAATGCATCGTTAGCAGAATATGGGACGTATCCGACCTTGAGGGCAAGCTCCTTGAGGCTCGTCCCGGAAACATCCTTGTCATCGACCAGCACGGTACCCTTGGTGGGGGACAGTATCTTGTTGATGCAATGGATGAGTGTGGATTTGCCCACGCCGTTGGGTCCGATGATTGACACCAGCTGAGGGCCGTTTATCTTCAGATCTATGTTCTTCAGAACAGGTGAACTCGAATATCCGAATTCGACGCCTTTGATTTCTATCTTCATGAATGTACCTCCTGGTTCAGCGCCATACCTTTTTTCTCATCTTCACGAGGATGATTATGAACAGGGGACCTCCGATGATGGCACAGATAACGCCCACGGGGAGTCCGAAATCACCTGCAACCCTGGCTATTGTGTTGGCGCATAGCAGGAACAGTGCACCGAATGCCGCGGATGCGGGGATGAGATGCCTTGATTCGGAACCAACGAAAATCCTGGCGATGTGGGGTCCCACGAGACCGATGAATCCGATCGTTCCGGAATAACATACGACAGAGGCGGTCATCAGGGATATGATGACCATCAACACGAGGGTGGTCCTCTTGGGGTTCACACCGAGGGACTGTGCACAGTTGTTCCCGGCGATCAGTGTGTTTATGGTGCGATTGTTGATCATCAGGAACGAAAGGCCCAACACAGTTGCGATCAATGGGATCGGTAGGGAGCTCCATGTGACGGTGGCCAGTGATCCGATGTTCCATGTGTAGACCTCGGCGAGGGATTCCTCGGACGCCGTCACCATCAGCAGGGACGTTATCGCCGAGAACATGTACATTACGGCGATACCGATCAGGATGATCTTCGTGGGCGTGGTCTTCCTCTTGGTCGTGAAGATCAGGATGACCATCACCGGTATCAGTGAGAACACGAAGGCCATGAGGATGAGGGCGATGTTGCTTGCCAGTCCCGGGATCAGGGTTATTCCCAATATGATGGAGAGGGATGCACCCAGTGATGCACCGGATGATATCCCCATGGTGTACGGGTCTGCCAAGGGGTTCCTGAGGACGGTCTGCATCACAGCTCCTCCTGCGGAGAGTGCAGCACCGCATATCACGGCGAACAGGGCTATCGGCAGACGTGTGTTCCATATGACATCATCCACACGCTCGTCCGAAACGTTCCCAGTGATGTGGTCGATCACGGCACCGATGCAGTCAGTGAAGCTAATGTTGTAGAATCCCACAGACAGGGATATGATGAAGGCTGCCGCGATGACCGCCACACATAGGATGATGAACAGGACGTTCCTGTGTTTCCTGGAGTAGTACTCCTCCTTCCTGGCGGTCTCCATCAGTACACCTCCTTCATGGATTTACGTCTGATGATCAGGTAGAGGAACACAGGTGCGCCGATGAAGGACATGACTACACCTACGGGGACATCTCCCCAGACGTACAGGACCCTGGAGACTGCATCGGCTACGACCAGTATAAGTGCGCCGACCAGGATGGATCCTGGGACGACGAACCTGTTGTCACTGCCGACAATGTATCTTACCATATGGGGTGCCACCAATCCGATGAACCCGATGACCCCCGTGAACGAGATGATGGATGCCACGAGGACGGACACCAGGATTATGCAGAGCATACGGAACTGGGAGACATCCAGTCCGAGACTCTTGGCGGTCTTCTCCCCCAGGGACATGACATTGAGCTTCTTGGATGCCAGTTGGACGAGGATTGACGAGATCACGACCATGACGAGCATCAGGGGAATGTCAGTCCATGATGCCCCTGAGACAGAACCTATCTGCCATAGGTACGCATCCTGCAGGGCCTCGGCACTCGCTGTTGCCATGATTAGGGTGACCATTGCATTGAAGAAGAATGACAGGGCGGAACCGATCAGGATCATCGTCGAGGGGGAGTTCCCGATGTAGCGGATCAGCATTATGATTACGACCGCGGGGATAAGGGACCCTATGAACGCGTTCGTGACCACACCCATGGATGATGCCACGTTCGTGAACGAGAAACCGACGATCATCGCGGACACCGCACCGAGGCATGCTCCAGACGATATCCCGGTGGTGTATGCATCGGCTAGGGGATTCTCCATCATGCTCTGCATGACGGTTCCCGCAAGGGACAGTCCAGCACCGGCGATGAGTGCCATCGTGACTCCCGGCATCACGTTGTTCCAAACATAGTAGTCCGCCCACCATTCCGGGGATCTGAACGCGTACTCGGTTCCCAAGATATGGTTGATCACGATGTCGAAAGTCTCCCCGAAACTGTATCCAGTCCCGACCGCACATGACAGGACCGAGGTGACTACAAGGAGGACAAGACAGGCCAGGATGAATGAGATCTTTCTCCCGATGCTGGCATGGTATTCCTCCTTCTCCTGATTGAATGATTGTTCTCCCATAGTTGGACGAATCATCCAATAACTATGTATAATATTTAAGAATTATCTTCAGTTTTAAATAAAAATCATGAATATATAGAAATACTGACGATTTATTATACCATTGGATGTAATATCCAAGTGAGAATATGAATCAGAAGCAGATAATCGCGATAGCAGTGGTCGCCGTTGTGGTGATTGCGGGTGTCGCCGCATACCTCACTCTGGGTGGCGGAGAGGATTCGGAGAATATCGAATCCAAACTACCCGTGTACGGGAATGCGAACAACGACTATGTCATCGATAACAAGGACATAGAGGTCATGGAGAAGATCATCAAAGGGGAGCTTTCCGCCTCCGATTACCCCCTGGCGGATGCCGACAGGAGCGGGGGTGTGACACAGGCCGACATCGACCTTGCCAAGAAGCTCATTGCCGGAGAGAAGACCCAGGCGACAATCATCGACCAACAGGGGGACGAGATAACACTCGCATATCCTCTTGACAACATAGTCCCCATCAATGCGGACATGGTCCTGTTCTCAGTATGCTTCGGTGCAAGCGACAAGGTCGCCGCATACGTATCCGGAAGTTATCCCGTGGTCCTCTCCTGTCTGGAGGATTCAGTCCTCCTCAACAGCGGAAGGTCCCTCACCGCATCCGGATGGACCAAGCTCATGGAACTGGATGGAGAGCTCAACAAGAAGGGAAGCTCCATCGGAGCGGTCTTCGTCGACAGAGATACAGCAGCCGGGGATTACATCGGTGCTCTCGAGACCGCCAAGATCCCGTTGATCAACATCAGATGCACCGATCCGGAGCTCTCATTGGATGGAACACTCCTTATGGGATTCATCATGGGAAAGGAGACCGAGAAGGTCAGTATCGAATACGTCGCCGATTCCGAGAAGGCACTCAACTACCTTGCCGACAAGATCGAAGGAAAGTCGAAGGTGCCCTTCCTTGCATTGAACATGATCAACTCCGTGGCAGGAATCAAATCACAGTACACACTCCTCGGAATAGCCGCGGGAGGGGATCCCAAGACCACCGTTTTCGGAAACTCCTCCAGCAAGCTCGCCGATACCGAGGCGATCATGGCCTATGACAAGACCATCGATGCCATCCTGAACTTCGGAACCATGGACTGTGTCAACGCGGATCCCAAAGGATACTGGGATCCCAAGGAGGACAACAGGATATCGTTCCTGGAGAAGAGCGAGCATTTCGAGGATATGGTTTACATCAACCTCTCCATGCCCATCACATGCAGGGTCATCTATGCGGCATCCGTGCTCTATCCCGATCAGATCTCCGCAGACTACGCCCTAGACTTCCACCAGAAGATGGTCGACAAGTACATGTCCTATCTGAATGAGACCCAGGAGGATGGGGACATGGATGTCCGTAAGGACATGACCACCATTATGACCTACCAGGACTATCTGGACAGCAAGGCATGACCATCCCATAACGGATGAAAACTGTTTAAGAAGTGTCCGGGTCGTGAGAATTTGGCCCGGACACACAACCATGATTCTGTGTTTCCCCGACGAGGTCAGATACTGTTCAGTATCCTGTCCGCGATGTACATCGCACCCAAAGGGCCGACGATGGGTTCTGGGAGGATCGGGATCTCCTTCACGGATGGGAACGATATGTCTATCCCCGCACCGCATCTCCTCTCCTCCTCTAGGTTCAGTGCATCGTGTCCGTTCGTCAGGACGATATCCGTGTACAGGAGACGAGGTGCATTAATCACCGGGGACAATCCCCTGGCTTCGAGGTATTCCCTGAGATGTTCCTCCGATCCCA
>JAEDJU010000126.1 GCA_016296195.1 Candidatus Methanomethylophilaceae archaeon
CATTCGGTCTTGAGGTTGACCGTCCTCTGTTCAACACCTATGGATGGTGTCGGTTTGAAGGCGACACGGAACACCACGGGCGCCCCATCGCACATACCTCCGACGATGCCTCCCATGTGGTTGCTCTCGGTGACTATCCTTCCATCGACGTATCTGTACGGGTCGTTGCTTTCGGAACCCCTCATCCTTGTCAATCCGAATCCATCCCCGAACTCCACTCCCTTGCATGCGGGTATTCCGAACATCGCCCTTGCAAGGTCGGAATCCAGTGCGTCGAACCAGATCCCTCCGAATCCTATGGGGAGTCCGGTGATGATGCACTCCACCACTCCGCCGACGCTGTCCTTCTCCGAACCGGCGGTCTCTATCTCCGTCCTCATCGCATCGTCCAGTTCCTGTGTGCACGCGCGGGTGGCGAATCCTCTGGAACCGTGTGCGGAATCGGAATCGCGGGCCTCTTCATCACGGACGGACCCTACGGATCTTGTGAAGGCCTCCACACGGATGCCCTCCTTTCCGATGTACTGTTTGGCTATGGCACCTGCCGCGACTATCGCCGCCGTGAGCCTGCCCGAGAACTGTCCGCTTCCTCTCAGGTCATGGTCCGGGAATTTCAGAAGTGCGGGAAGGTCGGCATGTCCGGGACGGGGGGTATCGTAGAACTTCATGTACTTGGACCCGTCCGTGTTCCCGTTGGCGATCCTCATGAGGATTGGGTTTCCATCAGTGATGCCGTCCCTCACACCTTGGACGTACTCCACGCCGTCCTTCTCCCTGCGGGGTGTTCCGATCTTCCCCGTGGGTTTCCTGAGTTCCATCTCGGCGGCGACCATGTCCATGTCGATGGCGAATCCAGAGGGGATCCCCGATAGGATGCCTCCGACGCATGGCCCATGGCTCTTACCGAACAGTGTGAACGTCAATTTCTCTCCGATCTGATACATCATATGACCTCGTGCTTCATTCCGAGTGAATCCATCTGTTCCACGAAGTCGGGATAGGACACCGCACAGCATTCCACATCGTCCATCTCGACGGGGCCATCACAGACGAGTGATGCGATCGCGGCCGACATCATGATGCGGTGATCTCCCTTGTGGATGATCCTTCCGCCCTTGAGCGACGGTCTGCCATGTATGATGCATCCGTCATCCGTGGCCTCCGCATCCCCTCCGATGGCGTTGATCATGTTGACCACGGTCTCGATCCTGTTGCTCTCCTTGAACTTGAGCTGGGGTGCACCGTAGAGTCTGCTGTCACCCTCGGCAGTGCTGAGGAGGACGGCTGTGATCGGGAACAGGTCTGGGATCTCCCCCATGTCGATGTCGCATCCTTTCAGTTCTTTCTTTCTGGCGGTGACCTCGTCCCCATCCACGGTGACATCCGCACCGACCATCCTTATGACGTCGACGATCCTGCGGTCCCCCTGGGGGTCGTCCAGGTCCATGCCTGTGACGGTGACCTCTCCTCCGATCGCTCCTGCCACCAGCGGGAAGGCCGCCGAGGAGAAATCCGCCGGAACGCAGTAGTCGTAGGGTCTGTAACCGGTTCCGCCTTTGATCGAGAACACGTTGCCGGTCCTGGTCGCATCCGCACCGAAGAGGCGCATCATGTGTGTGGTGACATCGAGGTAGGGTGCGGATACCATGTTGCCCTCCACCGTTATCCTGGAATCGGATCCCAGCATGGGGGATGTCATCAGAAGGGATGTGATGTACTGGGAGCTGACGCTTCCGTCGATGTGGACATCTCCTCCGTGGTTCGGTCCCTTGATAGTGACCGGCGGCAATCCGTCATTGGATCCGCACACGGTTCCGGTCTGCTCGAGTGCATCGAGCAGTTTCCCCATGGGTCTCTTCCTGAGAGATTCGTCGCCGGTGATGGTGACCTCGCTGTCGAACATGGAGCATAGTCCCGCGAAGATCCTCATGGTGGTTCCGGAGTTGTCCGCGTCTACTACGTCCCTCGGGGCGTGCAGCTCCCCTCCGTCGATCCTGACTGTGCTGCCGTCGACCTCCGCACGGGCACCCATCATGCGGCAGGCGTTCAATGTCGCCTTGGTGTCCGATGACAGGAGTGCATGCGTGACCACGGATTCCCCCTTCGCCATGGAGGCGAGGAAGAATGCCCTGTGGGTGTGGCTTTTGGATGGAGGGGGCAGCACCTTCCCCTTCATCTCGCCCTTGCTGAATCTCATGGATGTCATTGTCCGCACCTCGTCTTGGTGAGGATCGTCTCCTCGGGTTCGATTCCGAGATCCCTCGCGAACCCCTTGCCGTCTCCCTTGGGGACGACTATGGCCACCGCGGGTCCGGAACCGGACATCCCGGCCCCCAGGGCGCCCATCGACACGGCCTTCTCCGCGAGACTGTTGTCGACATCCGATGCGGCGGATATGATGCGCCCGTTCATCGTCATGGCCCCGAAGGGATCCTCCATGGCGATGTCTATGGCCTTCTGTATGCCGGGTGCCACCTCGTGGAGTCTGTCAAGGGGCAGTCCGGTCTTCCTGATCTTGAATCTGGGGACATGGATGACGACGTCGTGTTCCTCCAGGTCCCTCTGCGCCACGATCTCGTCCTTCCTGTTGTCGGTCATAACCAGTCCGCCGAGGCCGCTCCCGCAGGCATCATCGAATGATCCGGTGACTGTGACGTGTGCCTCCCTGGCGCAGTTGACCCCGAGCCTTATGAGTTCCACGGGGTCCATCTCGGTCCCTGTCTCCTGCATGACAGCCCTGAGTATGGCGTTGCATGCGGTGCTGGAGCTCTTCAGTCCCCTCGACACGGGGATATCGGATTCGGTCCTCAGGGTCCATCCATCCGGTTCCGGGATGCCGATGTGCTCATAGGCCCTTCTGACGCAGATGCGGGCCATGGTGGTGTCCTCCGACGGATCGTGTGCGATGGTCACCTCACGTGATCCACCACCGACCTGGAAGACGGCCTCGGTCCCCAGGTCGACGCCTATCGTGGCACCTATGCCACAGGGCATCGCGTTGATGACGGTGATCGCGCCGTGGGATCTTCCGATGCTCAATCCAGCTCCCTCCTCATGACGTCGAATGAGTCATACACGCCGGTCCACATGGAGAATGCGGCAGCACCCTGTCCGGCGAGCATGTCCGCACCGTAGGCGACCCTGCATCCCTTGGAGAGGGCCTCCCTAACGATGGGCGTCTCGGAGCCGTACACCATGTCGAACACAGCCTGGTTCCTGGTTATTGCGGATATGTTGATGGGGTAGGGTCCGTCGGAGTACATCCCCACAGGGGTGCAGTTGACGACCAGGTCGTACATCATGACGGACACCGAGGTGGGTGCACGGTATTTGGCACCGAACTCCTTGGCCACCTCCTCTCCGGTCTCTCTGTTCCTTCCCGTTATGGTCACGTCGCAGTTCCTCTCCATCATGTAGTGGACGCATGCCTTGGCGGCACCTCCGGAACCAAGGACCAGGATCCTCTTGTCCTCCGCCTCGAATCCCGCCCTGATAAGGGCGGTGTCTATGCCGATGACGTCGGTGTTGTGACCCTCCAGGCGTCCGTTGTTGTTCACGACGGTGTTCACTGCCCCTATGGAGGATGCGGCCTTGTCGACCACATCGAGGTGGTCCATGATCTCCTGTTTGTATGGGATCGTCACGTTGACACCACGGATGTCGTATCCGCGGATGACCTCCTCCACCTGCTCGAGGTCGGGGGACTCGAACGGGAGGTAGATCCCGTTGATGCCAGATGCCCTCAGGGCTGCGTTCTGCATCTTGGCGGACTTGCTCTTGGACAGGGGATTGCCCAGGATGCCGAGGATCATGCAGTCATCTCCCAGTGCGGACATCTCGTCCACACTGAGCTGTCCGGGTGCCGTGGGTTCGCCCACGTATCCGAACGAGAATTCGTTTCCCAGCAGGGTCTGCCTTATGCGTGTGACGGTTCCGAGACCGCCCATCCCCAGGACGACGTGCCTCCTCTTCATGGACCTGGCCGCATCCAGTATGCTCACCAGGTCAGTGAACCTGTTCACCGCGAAGGCACCCTTGCTGATGTCCGAATCCATCGCCCCGAGTATGGAGCGGATGCGCTCCGCATCGGGGGTGGACTCGTAGTTGTGATGGGATGCGACCACGTTCAGATGAGTGTCCGGTCTGGGTTCCTCTCCGATGTCGATGGTTCCGGAGAATCCCTCCGGGAGCACCCCCAGGTCGATGGGTCCGCGGTATGTCACCAGCAGTTCCCTGTCCTTGATTTCGGGGACTTCCCCGAGGAGGTCCAACCTGATCTCGACCATATCGGCCTTGTCTGCCAGGTCCAGGTCGGACATCCCGCTGAGCGAGGCGCAGATCTTCATCAGATCTCCCTTATCGTCTCTTCGATCTTCATTCCGAAGTGGCGTCCTCCCGTCTCGATCCTGGCGAAGAGCCTGTC
>JAEDJU010000005.1 GCA_016296195.1 Candidatus Methanomethylophilaceae archaeon
GCGGACATGAAGATCCTTCTCTTCTCGTTGATGGACCTCACGTTCTTCTTCGTGGACTCCCTGAACTGCACCTTGTCTCCGAACTTGGACTTGATGAGGGAGATGACATCGTCGTAGGAAGGGCTCTCAATCTTTGCTTCATCTGCCATGAGAATCAATCCACCATGAAGTTGCCTCTTCTGAAGTAGGCGTCAATCTTCTTCTGCAAGAGCATGAATCCGTCGATCATCGCATCGGGCTTGATGGGGCATCCGGGGATGTAGACATCCACGGGCACGATCTGATCGAGTCCCTGAACGATGTTGTAGGAGTCGTACCAGGGTCCGCCGGAGATGGCGCATTCACCCATTGCGACGACCCACTTGGGCGAGGGGATCTGCTCGTACAAACGTCTGATGTCGGGACGGAGCTTCTTGGAGATCCATCCGTTGATCATGAGAATATCGGTCTGCCTGGGGGAAGAACGGTAGATCATACCGACACGCTCCGCATCGTACCTGGTGTCGGATGCGGCAGCCATCTCGAGAGCACAGCACGCCAGACCGAAGTGCAGCGGGTGCATCGAGTTCCTCATGGCCCAGGCCCAGACGGGACCGGTCAACTTGTCGACGGTCCTCTTCACTCCGGACGACAGCATGTTGTTGATCATGGCTGACGACCAGGACATGAATTCGTCTGCGCTCATTGCGACTGCGTGGGGATACAAGCTCATATCCATATGGTTTCCTCCTTCTTAAGTGCGTAAGCGACGCCCAGCAGGAGCATACCCAAGAATGCCAGAACAATGACCGTGGCCTGCGTCGAAAGGGACGAGTAGGCAACGGCCCAGATCATAAGGAACGTAGCGACCAGGTCGAAGACGACGAAGATGATTCCGAAAGCATAGTATTGGAACCTGAACTGGACGCGTGCGATACCTATCGGTTCTGAACCGCACTCATAGGTTGTGTCCTGCCACTGGGACGGCTTCTTAGGTCTGAGGAACCTAGACATCCACCATGCGAGTGGGGAGAAGCCGAGAGCCAGAACTCCCAGCACCGCCATTGGTATATAACTCACAACTAGTGACATTGGTCGTCCAACATGGGATGTACTTATTAAAGGTTTATGGCGCGTAATATAATATAATATAGGTACGCATGCTGGCGCACGTTCCGAAGACGTTAATAGAAGGCGCGCTCATAATCACGGGACCAACATGACCTACAGAATCGGATTCATCGGTACCGGTAAGATGGCATCCGCCATCATCAAAGGGATTGTCGACAAGGGCCTATTCGGCCGTGACGAGATCATCGCCAGCAACCCTCACGAGAAATCCAGGGAGGCTGCGAAGGAGAGCCTCGGGATCGATGTCGTGGCATCGAACGCGGAGGTAGTACGTTCCTCCGACGTCGTTGTCCTCTCCGTCAAACCGCAGCAGATAGGTGGCGTGTTCTCCTCCGAGAATCTCGGTTTCGGGGCGGGACACACCCTCGTAAGCATAGCCGCGGGAGTGACCATCGAGACACTGAAAAATTATGTGCCAGATAGTAAAGTTATAAGGGTCATGCCCAACATTTGCAGTACGAATTTCGTAGGAGCGACGTGTTTTTCGTATTCCGAAGATTGTACAGAAAAGGACATTCAGGTCGTGAAGGAGGTGTTCGAAGCGGTGGGCATCTGCTTCGAGGTGAAGGAGAAGGATATCGATGCCGTGTCCGCGATCTCTGGCAGTTCGCCTGCGTTCATGTTCATGATCGTGGATGCCATGGCCGATGCCGGAGTGCTCCTCGGACTACCCAGGGACATGTCCATCAAGCTCGCAGCACAGACCATGTTGGGATCCGCCGTGACACTGATGGAATCCGGAAAGCACCCCGACCAGCTGAAGGATATGGTCTGCTCCCCCGGAGGGAGCACCATTGAGGGCGTGAAGGTGCTGGAGGACCGTGGCATGAGGGGCGCGATGATATCTGCGGTACAGGCATGCGCGGAGAAGGCCAGAGAGCTCGGCAAGAGGTTCTGAGCCTTTATTTTATTATTATAGAGAACTGAAAATTGTTTGGAGGAGAGGCGCTCAGAGCGCCTTCTTCCTCCTGTTGAACGGCCAAGAGGACTTGATGAGCCCGCATACGACCCTGGGTCCGTTGGACCAGATGGAACCTGCGTCCCAGTCGAGATCCTTCTTGTTGCAGACGGTGGAGGCCATCATCCTCTCACCCTCCTCCTTGATGTCCCAGAGCTTCGCCGTACGTGTACTCTCGTCCTTGATCGTGAGGATGTCGTCGATGCGGTGCATGAGGTCTCTGGCTATATTGGTCCTCTCCACGCGCTCGTCGTATGCCTCCTTGGTGGTGCGTCCGCACTCCAATTCTATATGTGCCAGCTCCAGAGCGGCATCGTAGGAGACGTCCGCGATCATGTCCCTGGTCATCCACTTGGTCTCGTACGAGAGGACGTGTTTCCACGAGGGGTTCTCGAGGAGCGCCCTGTGCTCGTCGAGGGTCCTTGCGAAGAACCTGTATCCCCACCTCTCCGGCTCTTCGAATGCCCTGCTTCCGGGATCCACGAAGGGTGCGAAGGGTGCGGTGTAGATGAACAGGTTGTCGTTCCTACCTACGGCGTTCCAGAGGTTCCTCGCTTCGCGGGAGCTGTTCATTGCGGACTCGACGGTCTGCTCCGGAAGACCGGTCATGTAGAACACATCGAAACGGGCGCATCCGTTGGCGAATGCGGACGTGAGGGTCTTCTCCACCGATTTGTTATCGTAGTTCTTACCCATGGCGATCCTGACGATCTCATCGCTTGAATCCGGAGATATCTCCATGGAGTACTCTCCGAAACCGTGCTGCAGTTGCGAGAAGAACTCCTCGTTACCGGGGTTGAAAATCTCGAATGCCACATGGTTCTTGATACCCTCCTTCCTGGCGGCCTTCACCATGCGCTCGACATAGTCCTTCCCTCCCTGACGTGGATCCCCTATGACGAAGATGGGGGTGTCGAGGTAGCTCTGGATGATGGACATGTCCTCCACCAGCTTCTCCGGGCTCCTGAAAGCCGCGTGATTCCTGCACAGGAGTCTCTTGTTGGCGGCATGGGAACCTCCGCACTCGGCACAGTTGAGATTGCATCCGCGGACCGTGAACACCGATGTCAAAGGAAGCTTGTCCCAGCCCAACCAGGGCAGTGCGCCCTTGATATCCCTGTTCCTGAGGGTGCACTTGATCATCGTACCGTAATCGAACATGCACCAATCCAGATCATCTGGGATATTGGTGATGGGGTTGACGTGTACCCTTCCGTCCCTGTCCTTCCACGTGAGGTTGGGGACATCCTCCAGGTTGCCTCCGTCGGTGAGCACCTGCATCAGCTTGACATGAGGGAGCTCGGTGGAGTCCCCGCGCATGACCATATCGATGTACGGGCGCTGGATCAGATCCTCGTAGAAGTAGGATGAGGAGAATCCTCCGAACTCCACGATCGCATCCGGGTGATACTTCTTGACGATCTTTGCGATCTCGATGGAACCGTGACAGTGGGGCATCCAGTGGAGATCGATGGCGTACACCTTGGCGTGCAGCTTCTCGATCACGCGCTCCACATCCACCTTCTTGTTCTGGAGCATCATCACGGCCAAGTTCACGATCCTGGTCTTGAATCCTGCGGCCTCCAGATGGGAGGACATGGTCATGAATCCGATGGGATACATCTCGAATACGGGGGATGATGGTACGACGTCGCTGACGGGCCCATAGAATATGGGCTTCTTCCTGAAGTCGTACACCGTGGGTGCGTGTATGAATACGATGTCTGTTGCCATGGTTTGTCACCTTCACGTGCCGAAGCGTCTGGCACGTTGCTGATAGGACCTTATCGCCCTGAGGAAGTCGATGTACCTGAAACTGGGCCAATATACGTCCGTGAAATACAATTCCGAATATGCCAGCTGCCACAGCAGGAAGTTGGACAGCCTGAACTCCCCGGAGGTCCTGAGGACCAGATCCGGATCCGGCACCTCGAATGTGTACATGCAGTTGGACAGGAGATTCTCGTCGATGTCCTGGACATCCAGCTCTCCGGATTTGACACGGGATGCGACGTCCTTGACGGCGTTGACTATCTCCTGTCTTCCGCCGTATGCTATCGCCATACTGAAACAATAGTCGCCGTACGACTCGGTCCTGCCTTCGGCGTAGGAGATGGCGTCCATCATCTCCTCCGGGATCAGATCCCTCTCTCCGATGACTCTGAGACGTACCTTGTTGTTGTGTATACGCTGATCGTCCGCCAGCTCCTTCAGGGACTGGGCGATGAGATCCATGAGGAAATCCACCTCGTCCGGCTCCCTGTTGAAGTTCTCGGTGGAGAATGCATACACGGTGAGGTTCTTCACACCGAGCTTCATGCACCAATCAAGTACATCCTTGATCTTCTCCTTACCGGCCATGTGACCCTCCCTGGGTTCCAGGCCCTGCTCCTTGGCGTATCTCCTGTTCCCGTCCATTATGATGGCGATGTGTTTTGGAATGGGTTTCTCGGCCACCTCCTTCTCGAGACGTTCCTCGTAGATGGAATACCCCGTGTTGGTGAGGAGGCCGGTCAAGGTCATTCGAAGTCCTCCGGGACTCCGGCTGCCTTGAGACCGAGATCGAAACATCCGATCGCGGCGACGGCACCGATGGTACCTTTGTTACCTGTGATGTGGTAGATCTCCACACCGTTCCTCTTGGCCGCTTCCTCCGCCTCCTCGATCGTGTAGAGGATGGATTTCGCGTTCCAGGACCAGTCCCTGAGGTCGTCCGGGATCTTGAGACCGATGTAGGATGTCATGACGGTATCCTCCGAGTAGGATCCCTTCTTGATGAACTCCTTCGCGAATTCTATGATCTTCGGGACCTCCTCCTCGGTGGCCGCGAACGCGACTGCGGTGGAACAGCAGTTGGTGGTCTTGTTGGGTGCCTTGGGGTTGAGCTGGATGATCTTGTGGTCCAGGTACTTTCCGTAAGGGCACTCCCTTCCGAGCTTCATGGTGAGGACCCAGGATGCACCCTGCTGAGGGGTGTCGGTATCGTCGACACCGATGACGAGACGTACCCTCTTGCGGGAGACGATCTCCACATCCGCCACGTATGCTCCGCCGATCCTGAAATCATCGGGGTAGATGGTCTCGATGACATCGTCGGCCTGGGGTATGCATGCACCCACACCGACGGATGCTCCTGCAATGCCCTTCCACTTGGTGTGCACCCTGTCGCCCTCCACACGGAGGGAGTAGATGCCCTGTCCTCCGAGTTCGGAGGATGCGGGACCGAAATTGAGATCCTTCTCCCCGATCTCCACGTTCATTACGATGTGTCCCTGGTCGTAGATCTCGGTGATGATGCCTTTGGTCCTTCTCCTGTTGACGACGTCCCATTCCCTGGGGCCCCTGGATGAGCATGACTCGATGATCTGTGCGCATCCGTTCTTCTCGTCTACCATCGTAGTAAAGCCCTTGCAGAACATGGGGCCGTACTTCGCCTTTACCTGCTCCGGTGTAAGAATCTCAGACATTTGATCCCTCAATCGTTCAGTTCCTCTTCGTGAATGATTCTCAGACAGTCCGCGGGGACCATCTTGCACAGGAAGACGGTCTTTCCCGCCTTTCCGATGTCGTATCCTTCATCGAAACACCTGTCCACGTCCACGGCGAGGATAAGGGGGTCCTCCACACGTACGGAACCTGCGTTGTATGCATCCTGATATGTGAGCGAAAGGTGGACCATCATCCTGTCGGACGGCATGAGTCCGGTCTCGAGGATGATCTCGGCCTCCTCGGGGGTCGTCGGGTAGTAGAGCTCGTCCGGGACGTTGTCCGTGGGGAGCTGGAGATCGAGGGGGATGGTATGACCGTACATGGCCCTGATAAGGTCCCCGTAGATCTGGTATCTTCCCTTGGGATCGGTCTCAACGAGCGCGATGATGTGATGGGGTCTGAGCCACTGCATGTGGTTGCGGTTGTCCTTGATGGCGTTGACCACCCTCCTGAGCTGTACGAATCCCTGGTCGTCCATGGGGAGATTGTACTTGCCGTGCCTGAGGATTCCGGCCATCATACGTCCGACCTTCTCCATCTCATAGTCGTTCATAAGGAACTTGCCCTCCTCTCCACAGATGGGGCAGACCTCGTCACGGAAGTATCCGTGCTCCTCGCATTCTCTCATCATGATGATTACCTCGTTTAGCGTGACTGGGCATTCTCGGCTGCCTTGACCGTGTTCGACATGAGCATGCATATCGTCATGGGGCCTACGCCTCCCGGTACCGGTGTGATCGCGGACACCTTCTTCGATACATTGTCATAATCCACATCCCCTACGAGCCTGGAACCCTTGGGGTGCGTGGGATCCTCGATCCTGTTGGTACCGACGTCTATCACGACGGCCCCCTCCTTCACCATGTCCTCTGTGATGAAACGGGGCTTGCCTATGGCGACGATCAATATGTCGGCCTGTCTGGTGATGGATGCGAGATCCTTGGTCCTGGAGTGTACGACGGTGACGGTGGAATCCGCACCGCGCTGCACCATGAGTGCGGCCATGGGTTTGCCCACTATGTTGCTCCTGCCTACGACCACCACGTGCTTACCTGCCGTCTCTATGCCGGAGCGTATCAGCATCTGCTGTACGCCTGCGGGTGTCGCGGGAAGGAATCCGGGCTTACCGATGAGCATGTTGCCCACGTTGACGGGGTGGAACCCGTCCACATCCTTGGCGGGGTCGATGGCCTGGATGACCTTGTCCTCGTCTATGTGCCCTGGAAGGGGGAGCTGGACCAGGAATCCATGTATGGCCGGATCCTTGTTGAGTGCGTCTATCCTTGCAAGAAGTTCCTCCTCCGTGGTCTCCTCGGGAAGCACTATGGTCTCGGAGTGCATTCCGAGCTCCTCGCATTTCCTGCCCTTGTTGCGGACGTACACCTGGGATGCGGGATCGTTGCCTACGAGGATGACTGCCAGCCCGGGCGTGAGTCCGGAGGACTTCATCCTGTCGATCCTGACGCGGAGCTCATCATAGATCTGTCCGGCGACCTCTGGACCGGAGATAATCTTGCAAGACATGGGCTCGTTATCTCCCTATGCTTTAAAAGTATATGGGAGGGGATTCCCCCTCCGGATGGACTTCAAAGCATACGGGATGCCACCGTACGCGCATCCACGGGTTCGAAGCCGGAATCGATCAGGTCCGCCAGGACCTTCCTGGTACGGTCGTAGTTCCTGCCGATCTCCTCGTCGGACATGGGGCCGCCTGAACGTGTCTCCGCCATGTGCCAGCTGTGGGTGGCTACGACGCATACCCCTTCCTTGACCCTGTCGAAGAAGGATATGAAATCCCCGGGATCCCTCTTCCCCTCGTGCATCGGCCAGAGGTATGATGTTATCGCTTTACCTGCCGCATCCGCACCCTTCAGCGCCGGCAGTTCGGTGAGACAGATGCTTCCGGAGGGTGTCGGCACGATCCTGTCGGACACGTACGTATATCTGGACGAATCATAGGATATGCCGTACTCATAGAGGAAATCCAGCATCTCCTCATTCGGATCCATGTACGGCGAGCGGAATCCGACGGGAGAACGTCCTACCTCGTCGCGTATGATCTGTATGGACTTCTCCACAATCCTGCGCATCTCCCCATGACCCAGATATACCTCGGTACGGGAACCGGTGAAGTCCTCGTGGTCCAACCCGTGCATCCCGACCTCGTGTCCGGATATCGTCCTCCCCACGTGGGTACGCTCCAGCGTCCTGGCCTCGGCGAAGAACGTGGCCTTCATACCCAGATCGTCCAACAGATCCAGGATTATACCCGTACCTTTCTCGGACGAGGTGAAACGGGGTGCGTTCCCGTCCCCCCTATCCAGGGATATGGCTGCGGAGGAACCTATGACCGGGTCGTTGACATCGCGGTCAAGGTCCACCGTGAAACAGAGTCTTCTGGACATCTCATCCCTTCTCGATCAGCATACCTTCGATTGAGATGGGGGTGAGACGCAGTGCCAGCTCCTTTGCGCGTACGCATTTGGCCTCGTTGTCGGCGTGGATGCGGAGGATGACATCTCCCTTCTCCACCCTCTGACCCCTCTTCTTGAAGATCAACAGTCCCGCACCCTTGTCGGACGGGGAACCGGATGCCCTGGCTATCTGTACGATCGCCTTGTTGTCAATGGAGTGCACATAACCGGATTTGGTGGCGACTATGTCCTGCGTGTACTTTCCGGGCACCAGGTCGGATGATTTGATGTCGTAGTTGCCGCCCTGTGCCGCGACGATCTCGCGGAACTTGGTCATGGCCGCACCGGATTCCAACAGCTCATGCGCCTTGTCCACTCCGTTGGGGATGCCGCCCATCTCCAGGATCATGCCTGCCAGTGCGCATGCCTTCTCCACGACGCTTCCGGGATGATTCTCACCCTCCAGGACACGGATGCATTCCCTCGCCTCGAGGATCGGACCTACGGCCTGTCCGACGGGCTGGTCCGCATACGTGATGGCACATTCCACATGCATACCCAGCTTGTCACCGAGTTCGGTGAAGTCGCGTACGTATGCGCGTGCGACGTTGAGTGTCGGGATCTTTGTACCCGCACCCATGGGGATATCCACAAGGAGGTTGTTAGCACCGATTGCGAGCTTCTTGCTCATGATGGATGCGAGCATCTGTGCGCGGGGGTTGATACCGAGCGGGTTCTCCACCTTTATCACGATATCATCCACAGGTGCCAGATTCATGGAACCTCCCCATGCGAACACCGCACCGACATCCTCGGAGATCTTCTTCACCTGCTCCGCACTGAGCTCCACGTTGCAGAAAGTCTCCACGAAATCGGAGGTTCCGCAGGCGCTGCTGATGGCACGTGATGAGGTCTTGGGAAGCATGAGTCCCGCGGCGGCGACGATGGAAACGACGATGGGCGTGACCTTGTTACCGGGGACACCGCCCACGCTGTGGAAGTCGAACACGGGTTCGCGGTCGAAGACGATCCTCTCCCCGGTGTCCACCATCGCGTTTGTGAAGTATGCGATCTCCTCGAGATCCATACCGTTGATGTACAGCGAGGTGAGCCATGCCGATACCTCGATATTGGACAGCTTCGCCTCCAGGATGTCATTTACCACCGCACAGATCTCGTCCTTCTCCAGTTTCTTACCGTCCATCTTCTTCCTTATGTAGACGACGGAATCCGGCTTCGGAGAATGTATGACATCCACGATATCGCCGTCCTTGAGTCCGTGACGGCGGATGTATATGTTCGGAACCAGGATCTCTCCCCTCTCGAGGATGGTATCGGAATTGTCCACCAAGGAGATCCATACGTCCCTGGATGTGATCCTTACACGGTCGTGGACCTTCACTCCGAGCTCCCTGCAGTCGTCGTCATGGATGATGACCGCAGGCTCCGAGGAGTCCAGATCGTACGATCTTACCTTCAGCTTCATTTGTATCCCCACTTGACGATGGCCTCATGGAGTTCGGTGTGGTCCTTCGCATACTCGGTGACGGGTATATCCTGGAATGCGGCGTCTATTGCCTGGCACATGGCCATTGCACCCTTCCTTACACCTCCGGGGTGACCGGAAACGCCTCCTCCTGCCTGTACCTGGACGTTCTTTCCGGAGATCTGTACCATCCTACCGATCATTCCGGGATACACCCCTCCGGAGCAGACGGGCATGACGGTCCTGTATCCTCCGACGGGATCGAGACAGGCGTTGAGGTTGGCCAGATCCCCCTTCGGATTTCCGGACATCTTGCCCACTCCGAGGGTACCGATATGGAGGGCGTCGCCTCCGCACATGCGTACCAGTTTGGTGATCGGGAGCATGGATATACCGTGGAGGGGGTCCCTGGTGAGTGCTCCGTGCATGGTCCTGTGCACATGGATGGGGACCTTGATGGACGGATCCTCCGCAAGTGCCTGAACGGCGGCGAAACCGCAGGTGATGACATCCACCATCAGCTCCTTGGCTCCCCAGGACTGTACCTTCTCCGCAAGTTCCACGATCTTGTCGCCGTTGGTGCTGACATTGATCGCGTGCATCATCCTGTGGCCCTCGGACTCCAGCCTGTCCAACGCCTCCGCCACCGCGACCGTACGGTCCTCGATGGGACAGAACTTCTGATTGGACAGGGTCTCGTCGTCCTTGCTGTTGGTGAGCCCTCCGGCGCCTGCCTCGTACACGTAGTTGGCCGTCTCCTTGGGGGAGAGTCCGATCTTGGGTTTGACTATGGTACCGACGAGGGGTTTCTCCGGCCTTCCGAGAAGGTCCCTGAGACCGTCCACTCCGAACTTGGGACCTTTATACATGGAGAGGATCTCCTTGGAGAACGTCACATCCTCCAGCCTGAGCTTGCTTACGGATTCGAGACCGAAGAGGTTTCCGGCTATGACGGAAAGGATCTGAGGTACACCTCCGATGTCGATGCTGAAATCCTCGTTGGGGAACGCTATGCGGATGAGATCGCCGTCGATGGACAATACTCTGGCACCGTACCTGTCCACGATCTTGGAGGTGGTGGTGCTGAGGTCCGTCCACGTACCCGTGGACTGCTCTGCGGCGATAGCGTTCGCCGCATCCGCCATGGGCAGGTCGGTCGTGACCCTGTAGTCACAGATAACGAAGTCATCCACATCGATGTCCTCGCCCAGATGCATGTATGATGTTGCCATTTAATCACCGATGAACTTGAATATGTCATCACCGAGCTGGCTGGTCATCACGTGGTACACTGAACCGGGTGAGATCAGACCTATCTCGGTTATTATGCCGTCTATGTACTTGGACGGCGTGCTGTCGAAAACGGGGTTGAATATCTTGACGCGCGGATCCAGTTCCCCTGCCTTGGCCACCTCCTCGTGGTCGCGCTCCTCTATGGTCACCATGTCCCCGAACAGGGTCATGGGCGAGAACTTGTATGTCTCGGAACACACATAGAACTGTACACGGGCCTCGTTGGCCGCAAGTGCCAGCTGGGAGGTTCCTATCTTGTTGACCAGGGTTCCGTGCGACGTGATCGTGTCCGCACCCACGAAGACCTTGGTCACATTCTTCATGACGGAACGGACCGCACTGTCTATGATCAGGGTGATGTCCACACCCTCCTTGGCAAGATCGTTCACGGTCAGTATCCCCTGTCTCCACGGACGGGATTCCGTCGCGTACACCTTGAACTTCTTGCCCTGTCTGAAAGCGGTCTTTATCACGCTGAGTGCCGCACTGCTGTTGCAGTGTGTGAGGATGACATCCCCGTCCTGGATGCGTTTCGCACCGATCTCGCCTATGGTCTTCACGGCATTGACGGAGCCTTCGTTGAACCTTTCCGCGTTGGCTATGATGAGTCTCTTGGCATCCTCGACGGAACCGCAGCCCTCCACACCCTTCAACGTGGCGTGGACCCCGTTCCAGAGGGACACCGCGGTCGGCCTGGAATCCAGAATCTTGGCCTTGGCGGCCATAAGGTCGATCATGAAACCTTTGCTGTCATCACCTTCGTAAGAACCTGCGAAATCCGCCAAAGCGGATGCTCCCGCCCTGGCGATCCTGCCGGCACCACGAATCTCCATGCTCTTGATGGCATTGACAGTGCTATCGACATCCATAGACGATAATCTATATCGCGGTATTTAAGAGGGGAGAAAGGAGAGGGTGCGTACGGCAATATGCATCCGTCAGCTGAACTGGTAATTCTCCATCAGAGGCAGCAGGATGATGTCCTGTACCAGATGCTTCGCCTTGTCGATCCCGAACGACAGGTATGTGGCGGCGAGGATGGCCTCGAACATGTCCGCCCTCATGTCATCGCTGAAATGGTCCCCCTTCCCGGATCTGAAGGAGTGTCCCAACAATGCGACATCCTCGTAATCTATCTTGTTGAATCTGAGGTACTCGCAGATCTTGGCATTGGCCACCGCGGCCTGTTTGAAATTGTTGGTCATCTCCCCCTCGTCCCTGAGCGATGAGATGTTGTATGCCTCGTCGCACACGATGAATTCCAATACGGCATCCCCGAGGAATTCCAACCTCTGATAGGATTTGATCTTGACCTCGTGATTGACGTTGTACTCCTCCGAGAATGACGGATGGGTCAGTGCGGTACGGAACAGTTCGATCTGTCTGTCGTCGAACCTCATGTTGAACGGAGGTTTGGCGAAGTATTCCCTGATGCGTCTCTCGTAGGTCTCCAATCCGCTTACCATGTCCCGTAATCACCCTGCAGAGTATTAGGAATTGCGCATTACTATATAGGCACTGAAATATCAAGTATCCATGGGACGCAGGGCGAGATTCAGAGGAGTCAAGCGCACGAACAAGAGATTGGAGAACGACATCCTTGAGAGATCCAAGAATCTCTGGGAGGACCCATCCATACTCAGACCCAAATGTGCGGGCAACTGCAGGAAATGTGCATTCGACAAGACCTTCAAGAAGATAGGCAAGCTCGACAAGTACAAGAACAGCGCGGAGGCCCTCACCAAATATGCCGGTAAGGGAAGCGACGACATCTTCAAAGCATACGCCGCCACAGCGTCCCTGTATGCGTCGGGAAGCGTTCCCTACATGGCGACCGCCAAACTCGCCGGGGAGGAGGTGCTGTTCGTCCAGAGAGGTGCGGTCGGAAACGACAAACTGATAGGGTGCCAGCACTACAACGACCCCAAGATCAGACTCCTGCTCTACAACGCATTCGCCAAGAAGAAGGGGCTATTCCTCTATTCCATAACCGATGAATTGGTGTGTTCCAACTTCCCCAACATGCCCGAGGACTATCTCTATGACACGTTCTGGGAGTCGCCCTACGAATTCCCCGATGATGAACTGGAGTGCCAGCACACCAACGAGGCCGCCCTGGTCATAAAGGTGAAGTCCGCCGACCGCAGGATAAGGATTTGCAGGAACTGTGCCAAGGATGTGTCGTCCCTGCAGTATGTCATATCCAGACTGGTAGCGGAGAAGCCATTGGACGATTTCGAGGTCACCGTCGAACACAACTACCACTCGTCCGGAGGGACGGGAGTGGAAGTCATAGAGGGTGAACAGCTCCAGAGATATGCCAACGGTGCGATCACCGACGTACAGCTCATCAGGAACGTGTTGAAGGAGAGACTCGGAGCACTGAAGGATGGTGACGAATCCACATTCGTGATCGGGGATCATAACTTCGGTTCGGATTCTGCGGGATTCATTGCATCCCTCAAGGGTTCCGCGGACGAGATAGACGCACTCAGATCCTATCTGGCACAGTACAAGGATTCAATAGTCATACAGACCGACAGGGCGTCGGAGGCACTGTCCTCGATATGGGAGGCATCCTACAGGGAGATCCTCGAGTGCTTCACATCATCAGAGACCGCGGATGCCCTTGGCGATGTATCCAAGAAGAACCTCCAATCGGTGCTCAGGGATGCACGCATGATGGAAAGATCCAAGGACGTGGTCAAGGCCCTGCCCGTATTCAGACATCCCGGGGATATAACCAGGCTAGCGGATGCCTATGCCAAGGCGATGAAGGTCGGTGGGACCGCTCTCCTGTCCGAGGAACTTACCAACAACCCTCCGAGGAACTACCACGCACGCGCACTCGCGAAAGGATTCGCGTTGGCGTTCATGGACAATCCCGATTCGGTGAAGAGTACGGCTGAGGAGAAGGATCTGGCGGAATTCCTCGTACCTTTCATCAGGGAACTCACGGATTCGACCGGTGACGAGTACCGTCACAAGATGTCCACCCTGCTCACGGCCACGGGATGCGGGGAGACCATCTAATCCAATATGCGGACGTCCGCCACATAGTGGGAGACACTCGGTGCGAAGGATTTGACCTCTCTGACGCCCTCTATCCTGAACCTGCGATCCCCGCAGTGTTCCGTGAATATGGCTTCGATCCTCTCCATGTACTCGTCGATGTAGAATGTGTCATGGTAGTGGATGATGCCTCCGGGTCTGATGAGCTCCAACGCCTTCGGAAGGAATTCGGACGTTATCTGCACATACCCCATGAGGATACGGTCCGCGAACGCCCTTCCGGGGATATCACGGTTGTCCCCGAGCATCGGCTCCACGATACCGTCCACCTCGTTCAAGGTGACGTTTCTGACCAGGAACTCGTATGATTCCGGGTTCTTCTCGCATGCGATGACTCTCTTGGCACCCGAGAACTTCGCCAGAGGCAGTGTGAAGTAACCTATGCCTGCGAACATGTCCACGACGGTCTCGCCAGTACAGTCCAGATTCTTCATCCTCTCGCGTTCGTCCACGTTACCGGATGCGAACATCACCTTGGTGACGTCGAAACAGTAACGTATACCGTTCTCGAGACGTACGGATTCGGTCTTGCTGCCGTGGATGAGTTCCATGCTGGGATGCCTGAACTCCCCGGACACCCCGCTGCGATCCACACATATGGTGTCCATGTCCAACTCCTCCGCGTACACATCTCCGATGCGTGCCTTGTACGGATCCGCAGAAGGCCTCAGCTTGATTATGGCGATGTCTCCGACATATTCCCATTTCATCGGCAGTTCCGACAGCACATCCTCCGGAAGATCGGAAAGGGCGTTCCTGATCCTGACCTGTGGAGGCGTCCTGTCACGGGAATGTGCCTCCCCGTCCGTGACCTCGAAACCCATGGATATTATCGTATCGACCGCGTCGTCCAATATGGGCACCAGTCTGTAATCCCCGTCCTTGGAGATCTTGGCATGACGGTTGACCACATCCATCCTCATTAGTCTGGGTATCGTATCGTGAGCATCCGACGAGGGGATCCTTGCCATCCTCATCTCATCACCCCTTTCAGTATCGTGGGCATAAGACCCAGGGCGAGAGGGATGTTGCGCATGAGGCCCAGCACCATGGAACTTGGATGGTCTATGGATGCGGATGACATCGCTTTGCGTACCGAATCCCTGTCCACCTTACTGCCTATCCTGTTCAACTCGTCATCCCTCAGATTGTTGTATATCCTTCTAAGACGGAAGCCGTTCTTCAGCTCCCTGCCGACCTCTCTGCGCCACAGCCTCTGATATTCGGACAGACGGGATGCGGACAAATCGTCCCTCTCCAGAGCATCGTCCAGAACATGTGCCAGACACGGAGCCGATTTGAATATGGGGTACAGACCTCCGCCGGATACGGGTTTGACCTGGCATGCGGCATCCCCGATCAACAAGGTACGGTCCGAATATGTCCTGTCCTGAAGACCCAGAGGGATCTTTCCGCAGGATTTCGCAAGAACGTCGCACCCATCCAGTCCGGCCTTCCTCAACAACGCGGGAAGATATTCGTTCGGTGCCCCGTATTTCCATTCCGTACAGAGACCCACACGTACGCGATCCCCGTAAGGTATGGTCCATCCGAAGAATCCGGGGGCCACATCCGAACCCATCCATACATCTATGGTGTCCTGATCGTCGCATTCGTGTCTGACATCCAGCTGTATACCGCGGATGGTCATCCTCGGAGGTTCGCATCCGATCGCACCTCTCACCACGGACGAGTGCCCGTCCGCACCGACGACCGCCCGGGACTCCAGCACCTTGCCGGATGACAGGGATATTTTGACCCCGTCCCTTCCTATGTCACAGGACCTGCAACGCTCGGACGTCAGATACTCGGCACCGGCATCCATGGCCTTCTCCGACAAAAGCAGATCCAATTCGGAACGATCTATGAGAATGGCCTTGACCTCCCCGCAATCCACGGAGAATGTCCTGCCATCGGGGAAATGGGCCCTCAGTACACTGAATTCATTGAAAATGGTGGGTCTTACTCCCGAGAGTTCCAAGACCTCGGGGGAGATCAGACCCGTACATTGAAGGGGGACACCCGACCTCTCATGGTCCTCGACGACGGTCACGTCATGGGAGCCTGCCAACAATGTCGCTGACGTTGACCCTGCCGGCCCGCCGCCGACCACTACGATGTCGGGCATCTTACCTCAGTTCTTCTTCGACTTCTCGTAGTCTGCGATGAACTTGTTGATACCTTCCGTGGTCTTGGGATGACTGATCATCATCTTGAGGACGTCGTAGGGGATGGTAGCGATATCGCATCCTGCGAGTGCTGCGGTGGAGACGTGGATCGGGTTCCTGATGGACGCCGCGATGATCTCGGTCTGGATACCGTAGTTGTTGAAGATGGTGGAGATCTCGCTGAGGAGAGCGGTACCATCGATTCCGATGTCGTCGAGCCTTCCGACGAAGGGAGATACGAATGCCGCTCCGGCCTTTGCCGCAAGGAGTGCCTGCTGTGCGGAGAAGATCAGGGTGACGTTGACCTTGATTCCCTTGGAGGACAGGATCTTGGTGGCCTTCAGGGACTCGATGCACATGGGAAGCTTGATGTTGATGTTGGGGTGGATCTTGGCGAGTTCGAGACCCTCTGCGACCATTCCCTCGGCATCCATGGACATGACCTCGGCGGAGATGGGGCCGTCGACGATCTGGCTGATCTCGGTGACGATGGTCTTGAGGTCCTTGCCCTCCTTGGCGATGAGGCTGGGGTTGGTGGTGACTCCGTCCAGGATTCCCCAGTCGTTGATCTCCTTGATCCTTTCGATGTTGGCAGTGTCGATGAAAATCTTCATTGTTCTCTCTCCTTCTTCTTTGTAATGGATCTCTTCGCCGCTTCGATGATGTCCTCGGCGGTGAGACCGTATTTCTTGAAAAGTTCGTCCGGCTCTCCCGATTCACCGAAGGTGTCGCGGGTACCGATCCTTGTGAGCGGGCAGGGGAAGTTCTCGGAAAGGAACTCGGATACTGCGGAACCGAGTCCTCCGATGACGCTGTGCTCCTCCGCGGTGACGACGCATCCGGTCTTGGTGACGGATTCGTATATGGCGTCGATGTCCAGCGGTTTGATGGTGGACATGTCGATCACATCCGCGGAGATGCCTTCCTTCTCCAATGCCTCGGCGGCATCGAGACAGAGCGAAACCATCTGACCGGTTCCGATGAGGGTGACATCCGAACCGGACCTGAGCAGCCTTGCCTTTCCGATCTCGAACTTGACATCCTCGTCGAATATGACGGGCATGTCCGCGCGTCCGAGCCTCATATACACCGGGCCGTTGTAATCCGCGATGGCGAGGGTGGCCGCGTATGCCTCGTAGGCATCGGCGGGGGAGATGACGGTCATGTTGGGGATCGCACGCATGATGGCCAGATCCTCCAACGCCTGGTGGGATGCTCCGTCGGGCCCCACGCTGATACCGCAGTGGGTGGATACCACCTTGACATTGAGCCTGGGGTATGCCATGGCGAGCCTGATCTGCTCCCAGCACCTTCCGCTGGCGAACACGGCGAACGTGGATGCGAAGACGGTCTTTCCGGAAGCGGCGAGACCTGCGGCGACACCTATCATGTCCTGCTCCGCGATTCCGACCTCCACGAATCTCTCGGGTGCGACCTTCCTGAATTCGGAGGTCTTGGTGGATCCGGCGAGGTCTGCGTCGAGTACCACCACATCGGGGTTGGTCTCGGCGAGCTTCGCCAATGCCTTGCCGTAATAGTTGCGCTGTGCGAGTTTGGTCATCAGAGCACCTCCTTCAGTTCCTTGATGGCGCGTTCGTACTCCTCGGGTTTGCATGCGCGTCCGTGGAATCCTGCGTTGTTCTCCATGAACGAAACTCCCTTTCCCTTGACGGTACGCATGATTATGACGGACGGGGAGTCCGTGGTCTTGGCCTGGCTTATGGCTCCGAGGATGTGGTCGATGTTGTGACCATCCACCTCGTAGACATCCCATCCGAAGGAGAGCCACTTGTCCGCAAGAGGTTCGATGCTCATGACCTTCTCGGTATCTCCCTCGATCTGGAGGCCGTTGCGGTCTACGAATGCGATGAGCTTGCCGAGACCGTACTGGGATGCGAACATCGCTGCCTCCCAGTTCTGTCCGCTCTGCATCTCCCCGTCTCCGAGAAGGCAGTATGTCCAATAATCCTTGGAATCCATCTTTCCGGCCAATGCGATACCGCATGCCATGCTGAGTCCCTGTCCGAGGGATCCCGTGGACATCTCCACTCCGGGCACCTTTCCCCTTACGGGGTGCCCCTGGAGCTTGGAACCGATCTTCCTCAGAGAAAGGAGATCCTCCACCGGAAAGTAACCGCTCTCGGCGAGTGCGGCATAGAGGACGGGAGCCACGTGTCCCTTGGAAAGGACGAATCTGTCCCTGTCCGCCCACTGGGGATTCTTGGGGTCGTGGTTCATGACCTCGAAATAGAGTGTAGCGACGAGATCCGCGGCGGAGAGGGATCCTCCGGGGTGTCCGGAGCCTGCTGCCGTGGTCATCTCGATGACGTGATATCTGAGAAGGTTGGCTTTCTTCTGAAGCTTTATGGAGAGTTCCGTGGCCATGTTCTCATTCCTTCTCGATCCTGGGTGCAAGGAGGTATTTGACGACCCCGTTACCCTCCGCCAATGCGAAGACGATCCTGACCGGGTAATCGGTGTCGAGCTCGATCTTCACCCTGAGGTCCGACGGTACGGCCTTGATGAGGTTGGAGAAGTAATCTAGCGGGAACATGCTGCTGACCTTCATGTCCGCGTCGATCTTCACCGTGTTGGATGCCTCCATGACGAGGTCCACGGAATCCGTGTCACCGTCGCAGTGGAGTTCGAACCTCTCCGAGTCCGCGATGAGGGCGATGTGGTCAGAGATGGACTCGGATGCCTTGATTCCTTTCTGGAGGTCGGTTACGGGTACTTCGATGGATGCCGCGAGTTCGAGAGGAGGGACCCTGACGTCTCCGAGGCTGGAGGTGTCGACGAGGTTCATGCGCCTGGTGACATTGCCGACCTTGAACACGAGCCTTCCGTGCTCCGCATCCTGCTCCATGGAGATGATGTCGCCGGAGCTGGCGAGTTTGAGGACATCCTTCACCTTGTCGATGTCCACTCCGATCTCGGTGTCGTCCGCCTGGTAGGATTCGAAGGCGGCCTTGGAGAGGGTGACCTCGACCATCGCGACGTGTGCGGGATCCACTGCCTTGAGACTGATCCCTTCGGGAGAGATGGTGAACTTGACCTCATCGATCAATGTGGAGATCACGTTGATGAGGCCCTTCAGTGCATCGGACCTTAGCTCTGCCTTGAACATGCGGGCCACACTCCCTCAGTTGATTCTCCACTGGTGGTTGCACTTGCAACAGCGGTAGAACTGAGTCTCCGGTTCATCGGCGGCACGGGTCTGCCTTATGTCGTAGAATGCCTCCGTGTGACTGCACTTGGGGCATATGATACGCATCTTGGACATGTACGCTGCAGAGTTCTCGTCGAATACGGTTGTGACCTTCTCCTCGTGCTCGGTCTTGAACTTCTCGACGGTGTCCCCGATATCGTCGGATACACCGCACTGCCTACAAACGTACTTCCCGTTGTCGGGGAACATAAGCGAACCACATTCCTTGCAAAACATAGGTATCGTCCTCTATCCGTGGCGATGTACTATCATTATAAAAAAGGTGTGGGGGATGGAAAGACGTACCGATATGTGGTCAGAACCAATCCAGATCGTCAGAGGATGTGTGTTTCTCCTTCTGGGTCTCCTTGGGCACCTCGGTCACGTCCTGCTTCTGTACCTTGACGGACACGGTGCCGAACTCGGTGGGCGTTGCTCCGACGTTGGACGGGGTGACGGTGGTCGAGGTGATCTCCACCTTGGTGGGTGCCACGGGGGCGGGTGCCGGTGCGACCTGCTGTACCCTGGGGGCCTCCTGGACGGGAGCCTGCTTCTGTACCTTCGGTTCCTGGATGGGCGTGACTACACTGACGTTGACCCTGTTGAGGTCCTCGAAGGTGCGGAATCCCATGGGACGGGACTCCATGTGCGCCCTGGTGGAACGGGGTGCTTTGGGTCTGGCTCTTTCCTCCGCGTGGCTGACGATGATCCTGACCTCCCTCCTTGCCTGATCGGCGAGGACCCCTCCGATGAGGGCGAATGCCGTCAGGAGCGCATACTTGCCGAACGGGATGGAGACGTCGCTGACATCCACCGCGACGAAATTGACGGTGAGATATTCGTTGATGGCCATCATAGCGGACACGATCTGCGGGGAGATCGCGGATATGCTGTCGATGACGCCTTGGTATTCGGGCATGAAGATCTTGGCGAACACGATGTTCATGACCGTAGCGACGAATAATACCGCCGCGGAGCTCACGAGACCGACGAACAGACCGCGGGACATGGATCCCGCCCTCCTTCCTCCTATGAGTCCTGCGACCATAAGTCCCAGATGCGGGATCCATGACAATGTCATGGCCAGCACCGACGCTATGAATATGCCGGACTTGCAGTCGTAGAAGCCGTTGGAGCCTATGCCTACGGCTCCATCCATTGCACCTTTGGCCGCGGAACCTACGTTCCTCGAGGCCTTATTCTTGCTTTTGCTCATGCATCCCACGTCGGCGAGGCCGACGATTGTTCAATTCCATAAACCATATATAAGCGTTGCTTATTGAGTCACTATAACACGCGTACACGACGCGCGCGTTCCATATTCATGTAACGGGGCCCGCAAGCCCCATCACCAAAGTCCTCTAGAACAAGAGGCGACGAATCTTTAGGAGTTGAGACGATGAAGATGAAATTTAGATTCCTCGGCGGTGCAGACACCGTCGGGAAGATGGGTATGACCATGGATAACGGTGACGAGACCTTCCTCGTCGAATACGGAATGGCACCCACGAAACCCCCGGAGTACCCCCTCGTGGCACCCAGGATAAAGCACGCTTTCCTCACGCACGCGCACCTCGACCACTGCGGTATGATCCCCGCCGTGTGCGGAAGGGACAGATGCGAGCTTTTCGCCACCCCTCTCACCGCCGAGGTCGGGGAGATCATGATGCATGACAGTCTCAAGATCGCCAAGGCCGAGAACTATCCTCTGCCTTACACCACCGGCGACATCGAGAGGACCATGAAATCCGTCGTGCCTTTCACGTTCGGCGATACCATCGAACTCAACGGGTTCGACACCAAACTGCACTCCGCAGGACATGTCCCCGGTGCCACGATGTTCGAGTTCATCGGAGAGACCAGCACCCTCTACACGGGGGACATCCACACCATCAGGACCCGTCTCGTGGACGGTGCCAGACCGGTGGACTGCGAGAACCTCTTCATCGAGGGTACGTACGGAGGGCGCCTCCACCCCGACAGGAAACAGGTGGAGAAGGAGTTCATCGATAAGGTGAAGGAGGTCGTGGACCGCGGAGGTACCGCTCTCATCCCCAGCTTCGCCATCGGAAGGACCCAGGAGATCATGATCATCCTCAAGGATCTGGGCTTCGACATGTGGGTCGACGGTATGGGAAGGTCCGTGACCCGCCTCTATTCCGAGTATCCCGAGTACCTGCTCAACGCCAAGGACCTCAAGTCCGCCAAGAGGAAGTTCAGCGAGGTCAGGACCGCCAACATGAGGAAGGATGCCAAGAGGGCGGACGTCATCGTCACCACCGGCGGAATGCTCGACGGAGGTCCTGCGCTCAACTACATCAGGTCCCTGAAGGACGA
>JAEDJU010000127.1 GCA_016296195.1 Candidatus Methanomethylophilaceae archaeon
GTGCGTCGACGGGGTTCTGGATGTGCTTGATTGCCATCTCGAGAACGACCTCGTGCAGAGGGGACTTCTTTGCGAGCTCCTTCTGACCGCCTTCCTTGGAGCAGTACTCGAAGATATCCTTGAATGTGATTCCGCTCCTCTGCATGAAGGGTGCGGAGATTGCCCAGTTGTTCTTTGCGGATCCGAATGCGACGGTTCCGTCCTGGATGCTGACCTGCCACTGCTTGTTGAGGGGTGCAGGGAGGATGTTCATGATCTTCTGATTGAACTCCGCGACGAGCTTGGAGAACTTCTCGATCATCATCTCCTTGGAGATCTTCTGCTCGACGATCGCCCTGTCGACCTTGTTGATGAAGAGGAGGGGCCTGACGCGCTCCTTGAGTGCCTGCCTGATGACAGTCTCGGTCTGGGGCATGAATCCCTCGACCGCACAACAGAGGATGAATGCTCCGTCGAGTGCCCTCATCGCACGGGTGACGTCTCCACCGAAGTCGACGTGTCCGGGGGTATCGATGAGGTTGATCAAGTAGGAATCGTTTCCGAAGTGGTGGACCATGGATGCGGATGCTGCGTTGATGGTGATTCCACGAGCAGCCTCCTGCTCGTCGAAGTCGAGGACACGCTGGTCACCCGCGAGTTCCTGAGACATCATTCCGGCACCTGCGATCAGGTTGTCCGAGAATGTGGTCTTTCCGTGGTCGATATGTGCGGCGGTTCCGATGTTCCTGATGAACTGAGGAGTCGCCATGAGCTGGGTCGCTTTCTTGATGTTGTCTTCTTTTCTGCCCATTGATACCACCTTGTTATTCTATACGTTATCAGCGTGCAGACTGTGCGACCCTCTCGGTCTCTTCTTTCTTGCTGACTGCGAAAGAGGTCATATCGCCCTTGGATGCCAGGATGATCTCGTCAGCGAGGCACTGTGCGATAGGCTTCTTGTTCTTGGAGGATGCTGCAACGACTCCCCTGGACATGTTGCGGAGAGCGATGTCGAGCCTCCTCTGGGGGGAGATGTCGACGGCCTTGGGGACGGAGATTCCTCCGAACTGGAGCCTGGTGACCTCCTCACGGGGTGCTGCGTTCTCGAGACCCTGAACGAGGATCTGAACGGGGTTGGCCTTGGTCCTCTGTGCGATGATGTCGAATGCATCCGCGACAGCCTTGTAGGCCTTGAGCTTCTTACCGGTGTACTTCTCGGTCCTCATGATGTTGTTGATCAGCCTCTCTACGATGCTGAGCTTGGACTTTCCGAACCACCTGTTTGCATGCTTGCCGCCCGAGTGAGGAACATTTGTGGGGGTGAGGTCAATGTATTTTGCCAAACCGCCGTCTGCGACGGTTACCTCGGACAGGCTGTATTTTCCGAACATAAGTGCTGTGTTCTCCAACATGGAATTCACCTCACGGGCTTCTCAGTGCGGCCCCTGACCATCTCGTCAAGAGAGACGTTGTTGACCTTGATCACTTTGTAACGGACTCCGGGGATATCTCCGTAAGAACGACCCATCCTTCCACCGATACCTTCGACCATGACCTCGTCGTGCTCGTCAATGAAGTTGATAGCACCGTCTCCTACCGCAAATGCAGTGATCTGACGGCCGTTCTTCACGAGCTGGATCTTAACACACTTACGGAGAGCGGAGTTGGGCTGTTTTGCCTCGACGGCAACCTTCTCCAGAACGATTCCGCGGGCCTGTGCGGATCCCTCGAGAGGATCGGACTTCTCCCTAAGTTTCAGTACTCTCTTCTTGTATGCCCTGTCCAGCCAGCGGTGGCGCTGCCTGTCGGACCTCAATTTTCTTGCGGTATATAGACCTCTACCCATTTTTTCACCTTATTACTTGATGTGAAGTACTGCTCGATAATCCTTATGATATTTAAAGATTAAGAGCAGAAACCTATTATTCGAATCGGATGCCAGAGGGCTGGCGTTATCGTATTGCTTGTCATCCGGACCCGTTCGATCCCATATGGGCGACCCACAGAGGAACGGGTATAAGTGGTTATCGGATAGCCTTATGTACGCGCGATGCGCGTCGCGTATATTATTAATACTTAAAACTAGGGAACAGTTAAATAAAGGCCGTTTATAATCCAACGCAGAGGCGCATACGCATGGCATCGGATGAAGATTATTTTGCATTGCTCGACAGAGCCAAGGAGCAGCTCCCTGAGGTAGCGGAGAACCACGACAGATTCGTCATCCCCGACGTGGATGTCATCCAGGAGGGTAAGATCACCGTCATCAGGAACTTCATCGACATCACTGAGGTCCTCAGAAGGGACGGACAGCACGTCCTTCAGTTCCTTCTCCGCGAGCTCGGAGCGCCCGGTAACATAGAGGGACGCAGGGTCGTCATAAAGGCCAAGGTCAGCCCCGGCATGATCGCCGACAAGATCCAGACCTACACCGACACCTTCGTCATCTGTTCCGAATGCGGACGCCCCGACACCAAGATGACCAAGGACGGAAGGACATTGGTCCTCGAGTGCGAGGCATGCGGTGCACACAGGCCCGTCAACGTGAAGAAGACCTCCAGATCCGAGAACGTCAACTCCCTGAAGGAGGGGGACGTCATCGAGGTCTTCATCAACGACGTCGGAAAGAAGGGTGACGGTACCGGTAAGTTCATGGACTACCTGATCGTCGTCCCCGGTACGGTCAAGGGCGCGACGGTCCACGCCAAGATCACCAAGATCTCCGCCAAGACCGCTTTCGCCGCAAGGACCACCGAAGCGACCACACGCTGATCCCATGAGATACTTCATCGAGTCCTACGGATGTACGATGAACTACGGCGAGGGGGACATGCTCTCCCGCCGTATGGAATCCCTCGGTTTCGAGAGATGCGATTCGGCCGAGGATGCGGATGTTGTCATACTCAACACCTGCACAGTGGTGGAGACGACAGAGAAGAGGATGATCAAGAGGATGAACGACCTCCGCACCCTGCGGAAGGACGTCATCGTCACCGGGTGCATGGCCAAGGTCCAGAGCAACCGCATATCCCTCAGACTGCCGAATGCAATCATCGTACCGCCGGACAAGTACGACGACTTCCAGGAGATCGTACAGAACAGGTTCGGCACCGGGGACTCGGAGAAGCGTACGCCGTACGGAAGGACGGCGATAATCCCGATCGCACAGGGCTGTCTTGGCAATTGCTCCTACTGCATAACACGTTTCGCCAGGGGCAGACTCGTCAGCAGACCTCCGGAGCAGATACTGTCCGAATTCAGGGAATGCGTGGATGCCGGTGTCCGCGAGATACTGGTGACCGCACAGGATACGGCATGCTACGGATTGGACATAGGTACCGACCTTCCATCCCTTATCAAGCTACTGCTGTCCGTCGAAGGGGATTACAGGATCAGGATCGGCATGATGAACCCCAACCATCTCGTGCCCATATTGGACGGGATGTTGGATGTGCTCTCCGACACAAGGGTGTACAGGTTCCTGCACATACCCGTGCAGAGCGGTAGCGACGATGTCCTGGAAGGCATGAGGCGCCATTACACCGCGGAACGTTTCATGGACACCGTAAGAGCGCTGAGGAGCATGTTCCCGGACATAAGCATAGCCACCGACATAATCTGCGGATTCCCCGGCGAGACCGAGGAGGATCACATGTCCACCATATCGCTGATCAGGGAACTGAGGGCGGACACCCTGAACATCACCAGGTACTCCCCCAGGCCCGGAACGGACTCCATGAGGATGGAGGGCGCCGTTAACGGCAACGTCTCCAAGAGGCGCTCGCAGGAACTCACGGATGTCAAGAACGAAGTCGAGTACGACGTAAACTCCGGCCTGATAGGAAGGACCGTGGATGTTCTGATCACCGAGGTGGGCAAGGACGGTACTATGATCGGTAGGACCGATAACTACCGCCCGGTGGCATTCAGGACCGTTCTCCCGCTCGGTTCGAATACCAGTGTGGAGATCACCGGATGCGCATCCACCTATCTGACCGGCAGGGAATGCTGACCCCGCACCAGGTTCGGCCAAAGTATTAATCCGAGAGCGTTCATTGGTCGGACGATAGTCCTGTAGTGTAGTGGTCAATCATGCTGGCCTTTGGAGCCGGCGACTCCGGTTCGAACCCGGACAGGACTACCATCATTTTCGATATCCACAGTACGACATCATCGATCAAAGGCCATCCTTCCGTCGCGATGTGTCATACGGATCCCGTCCCGGGAGGGGATACCACCATCGATGATATTGTGACGATATGAGCACCCCATCCGGATGTGCGACAATGATTTGATACCACATGCGGCGATACACCCGCCGAAAGGGACACAGGACTCCGTCTCGACGATAGAAGATATG
>JAEDJU010000128.1 GCA_016296195.1 Candidatus Methanomethylophilaceae archaeon
TCGGACAGGACGTCCTGGTCTGTATCGGCGGTTTCAGGGATCGTCTCCTCCCTCGGCTCACTGACGGGCTCATCCTCGACAACGGGTTCCTCTCCGGGGACGGCCTCGGATACGACCGGTTCATCTGCAGGGGAATCTGTGACCGATGATTCGGCCTCGGACCCCTCGGAGACAGGTTCCGGTTCGGAGATCGCATCCACGATGGGGGACTCCACGGACGCCTCCTCGGAGGCGGGTGATGTCTCGGGAACAGACTCCTGTACGACGGATTCCTGCTCCGGAGCGGGATCCTACACGGCCTCGGACTCGATCGCAGGGGATTCGGAGACAGGTTCCTCCACGGATTCGACGACAGGCTCCTCCTTGACGACCGGCCCCTCGTCGGAGACGGGTGATGACTCCGGGAGAACATCGGATACGACAGGTGACTCCACAACAGGCTCCTTCGCGATCTGTTCGGTTATGACCGGCATCTCAGGAACGACCTTGGGCTCCTCGACCTTCTTGGACTGGGACTCGGAGACTGAATGGACATCCTTCGAGGCCTTGAGCCTCTTCATGAAATCGGCGTTCTGCATCTTGGGGGATGCGGCCTTGGGCTCCTCGACCTTCTTGGGCTGAGGTTTGGGCTCGACCTTCTTGGGTTCGGCCTTGGGGGACTCCACCTTCTTCTGTTCGGAGGGTTTGGGGATCTCCACGGTCCTCACCGGCCTGACAGACTCCCTCTTCTCCGTCTTAGGTTCCCCTACCTTCTTGGGCTGAGGTTTGGGCTCGACCTTCTTGGGTTCGGCCTTGGGGGACTCCACCTTCTTCTGCTCGACAGGCTTCTCCTTGGAGGAGGGTACGGGCAGGGAATCGGTGAGCACCATCACCAGAACGATGGAGAGCGCGATCCACACACCGAACAGGAGAAACGACAGACCTCCGTAGATGGACCCCGACCCCATCATGGACATGACCGAGACGACGATCTCCGCCGCTGCGAAGATGAAAGAGACGGTCATGAGTCCCTTGACCTTGACGACCCAACTGTTCAGGGCATCCATGACCATGGCGACCGCTGCGACCAGTCCGAATATGCCCACCATGTTGTCGGATACGACGGACACCAACGCGAGGAAACCGGCCAATGCGACCAGTATCCCCGACACCTTGCGGGCGAACGTCTTCCCGTTGGTCACGGGCTCGATCGAACTCACCAGAGCCAGCACACCAGCCGCCGCTGCCACGTACGATGATGTGGAGCCGGTCCCGACCATGTGCAACGCCCCGGCTGCGATGAACAACAGTGCGGACAATATGCCAGCACCCGAAAACAACCTGCTGTCGAGTGTACCCATGTGCCAGTAATCGTGTGGCATAGATAAAACGTTTCAGCAGGATGTCGGATGATGCGGATTGGACAGGGGACTGTTGTTTCGTGAACATCCCGTCCGACGACAGTAACATAAATATACCATCCGAAAATACATTGGGACGCCTTTATAATATGGGGTAAAGAGAGCCCTGTATCATCTCACAGTCAAGGGAGGCGTTTTGGGCCTCCTTTCACAAAGTCCTCCGGTCGGAGGCAGAATACGAAAAGGAGCTGAAATCTATGAAAATGAAATTCAAATTCCTGGGCGGAGCCGATATGGTCGGCCGCATGGGGATGACCATGGAGGGCGATGGAATGACCGTGCTCGTCGAGTACGGACTCAGTCCCACGAAGCCCCCCGAGTTCCCCCTTCCAGCACCGCACATCGACTACGCGTTCCTCACCCACGCCCACCTCGACCACTGCGGTATGATCCCCCAGGTATGCGGAAGGAACAGGTGTGACCTGTTCACCACACCCCTGTCCGCGGAGATTGCGGAGCTCATGATGTACGACACCCTCAAGATCGCCAAGGCGGAGAACTACGTCCAGCCCTACACCTCCGGCGACATCGAGAGGACCATGAAGGCCGTCGTCCCCATGACCTACAACGACGAGATCAGCATCAACCACGTCGATGTGAAGATGCTCGATGCCGGACACATCCCCGGAGCGGCCATGTTCGAGTTCCAGAAGGACGTCACCACCATCTACTCCGGTGACATCCACACCGAGGCCCAGAGACTCGTCGGAGGTGCGAAACCCCACGACTGCACCAACCTGTTCATCGAGGGAACCTACGGAGGACGCCTCCACCCCTCCAGGAAGGACACCGAGAGGGACTTCATCGCCAAGATCGAGGAGGTCATCGACCGCGGAGGGACCGTGCTCATCCCCTGCTTCGCTGTCGGAAGGACCCAGGAGATCATGCTCCTCCTCAGGAACCTCGGTTACGAGATGTGGGTGGACGGAATGGGAAGGTCCGTGACCCGCCTGTTCCTCGACTACCCCGAGTACATCAAGGACGTCAAGCACCTGAAGGCCGCGAGGAGGAAGTTCAACGAGGTCAGGAGCGGAAACTCCAGGGACGCCGCCAAGAAGGGGGACATCATCGTCACCACCGGCGGAATGCTCGACGGAGGCCCCGTCCTGGGATACCTCAACTACCTCAAGGACGACCCCAAGAGCGCCATCCTCCTGGTCGGATACCAGGCCGAGGACACCAACGGAAGGCTCCTCATGGAGGAGGGCTGCGTGAAGATCGACGGAGAGGTCCACAAGGTCCAGTGCGAACTGCAGAAGTACGACTTCTCCGCACACGCCGACCACAAGCAGATCGTGGACTTCATCAAGGCCTGCGACCCCGAGAACGTCATCATGATGCACTCCGAGACCCGCGACCTGTTCCTGCCCGACCTGCAGGACTACAACGTCATCCTCCCCGAGACCGGGAAGGAGTTCGAGCTGGAGGTCTGAGGGTTGGACCTCTCCGCCTACCTCGAGGCTGACGTGGGAAGGGGCGACCTGACCACGGAGCTCACCGTCCCCGACACAGACGGCTCGGCGTACATAACCGTCGAGGAGGACTGTGTCGTGGCCGGCATAGAGGAGGCGGAGACCATCTTCGGACTCATCGGTGCGAAGGTTAACCCACTGGTGAGGGACGGGGACCGCGTGAAGGCGGGGACCCGCGTCATGGACATCTTCGGACCTCTCAGGGGATTGATCACCGCCGAGAGGACCGCACTGAACTTCCTCATGCACATGAGCGGTGTCGCCACCGTCACGTCGGAGGCCGTCGATGCCGCCGATGGGAAGGTGATCATCGCCGCCACCAGGAAGACCACCCCCGGATTCGGGGACTTCCAGAAGAAGGCGGTGACCCTGGGTGGGGGAGACCCCCACAGGTACGCCCTCGACAGCATGATCATGATCAAGGACAACCACATAGCCGCCTGCGGATCCGTGAGGGCCGCAATGGAGAGGATGTCCAAGGCATCTTTTGCGATAAAGGTGGAGATCGAGGTCCAGAACATCGAGGATGCCATCGTGGCCGCCGAGATGGGCGCCGACATAATCATGGCTGACAACATGGGTCCGGAGGAGACGGGTGAACTCCGTGACCGTGTGAAGGCCATCAATCCCCGCGTCCTCGTGGAGGCATCCGGTAACATGGACCTGGAGAAACTGAGGTCCTATGTAGGGAAGGCGGACATCATCTCCATGGGATGCCTGACCCATTCCGCGAGATCCGTCCAGTTCTCGATGGACGTGTGCTGAGAGGATTCACCCTCCCGATCACCCGGCTCCGACATCCCGTTTTCTATCGGATCATCGCCATCCGATCACCATTATCCGGTTCGACTTCGACTCGCTGAACAGACTCAAGGCAAGGGAGCTTATCGCGGGGAACCATAGGAACAAGTCCACCGTGCTGACACCCGAAGAGGTCGAGAAGGCAAAGGAACTGCTCAGAAAATACGGTTTCGAGTAAAAATATATCCGAGTATGATGTTCGACGGGGCATGTCACTCAACCTCGACGACTACGTCTGCGAATTCTGCGGTAAACCCTGTAAGAACATAGTCTATGCCGCATTTGTCTGCGATGATGTCGAATGCCTCGAGAAGGCCAGGATCGCACGCGGCGGACCCGGCGGACACATGAAGAGGAAGGCCGAGGGAAGACCGATCATCCCCGGTGAGCTCGAACCCATGGTGGAAGAGAGCAAGAAAGTCTGAACGACATATCTTATGACGCTCAGATATCCAATCGGCATTCAAAGCTTCGAGAAGATCATCAGAGGAGGTTATGCACATGTGGATAAATCCCTGATGATCAAACATCTTCTCGATGAGGGGCCTGGGACGTTTGTCATTACACGCCCCTCCAGATTCGGCAAATCCCTCAACTAACCTCCACTCAGAAC
>JAEDJU010000129.1 GCA_016296195.1 Candidatus Methanomethylophilaceae archaeon
AGTCGTATCCGACCATGTTCGTCATGTTCGCGGCTGTGGCGGTGGTCATGGCGGTCGTGCTGGCAGTGGTGTTCGGTGTGACCGGGAAGAGGAACCAATTAGTCAGAGCCGGGTGAAACCTCATCAAAACCCGCCTCATCCATCCGGATGGGGTGGGATCCCACCCAGGTCAAATACGTTGGATGAACCCCGGATATCACAATAACGAACTATACAAAACATAAAACATATTGCTATTGTCGTATCAGATTATCGATAATAGTTACTTTTCTTGAGTAATCATTATAATCTTCGTCTACAGTCCGAAGTTGGATGTATTGTCCAATCCTATTGGATTAATCATCCAACTAACAATAACAACGTGAACGACATGGATCACAACTCAAAGATTCTGACCATCGCGGTGGTCGCCATCGTCCTGATTGCGGGAATCGGATCCGCGATCTACCTCCTCACCGGTTCTGACAGTGGGGAGAAGCGCATCAACACCACCGAGAAAGCCCTGGTCTACGGCAACGCCAACAACGACTATGCCATCGATCAGCTGGACATCGACTTCATCCAGGATATCGTGGATAAGAAGACCACTTGGAACAAGACAGCCAACCCCTTCGCCGACGCCGACAACGACGGAACCATCACATCGAAGGATGTGGAGCTCGTTAAGAAGATCATCAACGACGAACCCTGCAACGTGTACTACTACAACCACTTCGGCGAATCCCAAGAGATATCCTATCCCCAGAAGGACAAGAGGATCGCAGTCACATACTGGCAGCAGGCAGAGGAGATGGCCATCCTCGGAGTTTGGGACAACGTCTACGTCGCCAACGCCAGCGTCATGACAAAGACCAACCTCTACGACCTCTCCCACGTCACATCGATTGGAAAGTCCTCCGGATCCGCACTGGATGCCGCACAGGTCGAGACGATCCTCGAGAACAAGATCGACCTCATCATCGGTTCCGCCTACGATACAGTCCGTCAATACGCAGACCCCCTCAAGTCCAAGGGTGTCGAGACCATCTACCTCTGGCATGCCGGAGACTACTGCCTCTCCACCATACTCACCCTGGGTGTCCTCATGGATGAGGAGGAAGCCGCAGAGAAGTTCCTGAAATACTGGGTCAACATCCAGGAGATGCTCAACGACAGGCTTCCTGCAGAGAAGGACCGCCCCTCCATCGTCATCACCATGATGCACGCAGACGAGGACAGGTACATCGGATCGTACGGAGGGATCTTCACATCCGTCAACGACCCCGCAGGAGAATGGATCCTCATCAAGAACCTCGGTAACGTCTACACCACCGAGGTGACAGGGAACAAGACCCTCGGAAGGAACTTCTACCAGCCCGAGTGGTTCATCGAGCACCCCTTCGACTACATGGTCATTATGGGATCCGGAACCGGTGCCACCAACCAGGACGAGTACAACGCCTGGTTCGAGGGAATGGTGGACAAATACTACTCCAAGACACAGGAATATGCCGACGGAAACCTGCTCGGTGTGACATATGCGTTCGGCGGATTCTCCGGATACTCCCTGATGGGTGTCCTTGCATGGATGATCTACCCCGATCTGTTCACTCACGAGGAAGCAGTAGACATCATGCAGGAGTTCTACGATAACTTCACCGACAAGAGGATCGACTGCACCACCCTGCCCCAATACTATCTCGGAACTGGATATGATGCAAGCTATCTCTGAACATCGTTCGGAGAACGGAGGCATGTGACTTGACCGCAGAGGCAGATCCGCTCGAAAATGCGGTAGACGTTTGGGCAAACAGATCTAAGGATGTCAATAGGGACATGTCCGAGAAGCGCATGGATGACTACAGCAAGTACATCTGGCGCAAATGGGTGTTCATAATCGGATGCATAGTCGCTACTGTCCTCGTATCAGGATATGCACTCACTATCGGCGATTACAGCATAGGATTCTGGGAATCATATCAGATCCTCTGGAACCACATAACCACCGGCGGTGATGAATCCATAGCAGATTATGTCATCTGGACACTCAGATCCCCCAGGATATTCACAGGAATCATCGCAGGAATGGCCCTGGGTGCAGCCGGTGCAGTCATGCAAAGCATCCTGAGAAATCCACTGGCAGATCCGTTCACCACAGGAATCTCGTCAGGAGCATCGTTCGGAGCCACCCTGGCACTGGGGATGGGATTGTCCCTTGCCACGGCCAGCTACGCCGTGGTGGCAAATGCGTTCATCTTCTCGCTGATTCCGATGGCGATAATCATCATCGTCTCGAAACTGAAATCGACTAACCCGACCACCATGATCATGGCCGGTATCGCTGTGATGTACATCTTCAACGCGATGAGCACCCTAATCAAGCTCTGGTCTGATGAGGAGACGATATCATCGATATTCGCCTGGTCCGTGGGCTCCATAGACAGCAACTCCTGGGCCAATGTCATCATCATGGGAATTGTCGCCATAGCCGGATTGTTCACACTCCTGATCCTCTCAAAAAGGCTGAACGTCCTTTCGACTGGGGATGAGAGCGCCAGATCAATCGGAGTGGATGCGGGAAAACTCAGGATCGTAAGCCTCCTGATCGTATCTCTCATGTCCGCAGCGGTTGTCAGCTTCACCGGACTGATCGGATTCGTGGGACTGGTCTGCCCTCACATAGCGAGGATGGTCATCGGCTCCGACAACAGATACCTGATACCTGCCTCGGCGGTGTTCGGTGCAGCCCTGCTGCTAATCGCTGACTCCGTTGGAAGAATAGTCATCGCACCCGCAGTAATCCAGGTGGGAGTCATAACCTCATTCATCGGTGCACCCCTATTCCTGTATCTCATCGTGAAGCAGAAGAAGGAGGTGTGGTAATGTCAATAATCGAGGTCGAGGACCTGTCCTTCGGATACGAATCCGACAGGAAAGTCCTTGATGGAATCTCGTTCACCATCGACGACCCGTCGTTCGTATGCATCGTTGGTCCGAACGGTGTCGGAAAATCCACCCTGATCCGCTGCATGAACGGACTGATCAAACCCACATCCGGATCCGTCAAGGTGATGGGCAGAAACGTAGAAGAATACGACCTCAAGGAACTGGCCAAGATTATGAGCTACGTACCAGTGATGTCGAAGGACTTCAACGTCCTGACCGTGTTGGATACAGTTCTCATCGGAAGGTATGCACATCAGAAATGGAAGACCACATCCGAGGACCTAGACATAGCGTACAAGGCCCTCGAGGCCATGGAGATCGACCATTTGGCAATGAGGAACTTCAACGAACTCTCCGCCGGACAACATCAGAAGGTCTCCCTTGCAAGGGGGCTGGTACAGGAACCGAAGATCCTCGTTCTTGACGAACCCACGAGTAATCTGGACGTCAGGCATCAGATGTACGTCTCTGCATTCCTGAAGATCCTTGTAAGGAAGACCGAAACCACAGTGGTGATGGTCAGCCATGATCTCAACCTCTCCGCCAAGTTCGCGGACAGGATAGTAGTCATGGAACCTCCTGGAAAAATCTACGGGATGGGAGAACCAAAGGATGTGGTGACAAAGGAGATGCTCAGGAAGGTCTACAACGTCGAGAGCAACATCATCGACGACAACGGATCCCCGCATGTGGTACTCCAGTCTGTACTGTTCTAACCTAAATGAAATCCTTTCTAAACTTTTTACTACTATTACAACCATTACAAACAAGAGTTATTAACTGATGAGAGTATACTCTGAATCAACGGACCGGGAGAATGAAATCCCCCGAGGGTCACTTTCACCACTTTCAGCCACCCCCCGAATTCGGTTAAATACCCATTGTCCGATTAAAGCAGAGAGGAACAACAATGGCCGCAAAAACCCTTGAAGATATACCTGGCGTGGGACCCGCCATAGCAGAGAAACTCCGCGAGGCCGGATACAGCGAACTCATGGCCATTGCAGTAGCTTCCCCGAAGGAGCTCGCGGAGACATGCGAGATCGGTGAGAAGAAGGCAATGGACATCATCGAAGGTGCCAAGCTCTGCGCCGACATCGGAGGATTCGAGACAGGAGAGGACATCCTGGAGAGGAGGAAGGCTGTAACCAAGCTGACCACCGGATCCCAGGCGTTCGATGAGCTCCTGGCAGGAGGACTGGAGAGTCAGTCCATAGTCGAGCTGTTCGGAGAGTTCGGAAGCTGCAAGACACAGGTCTGTTTCCAGCTCGCCGTGAACGCCACTCTCCCCGAGGAGAGGGGAGGACTCGACTCCGACGTCATCATCATCGATACCGAGA
>JAEDJU010000130.1 GCA_016296195.1 Candidatus Methanomethylophilaceae archaeon
CCGTGTCCTCCGTGGCACGGCCCCTGTTACTTCTATTACAAGTATTACAGTTTAATGTTATTATAGTCCCGATGTGTATCGTTCCCCATGGAGGGAGTCATCGGAGAGAAACTGTAAGGGGTTGAAAGGGGAGACGGCCCGTACTCCGCTCCCCCGGAAAAGGGATCACTGCTTTGCGAGCATCTCGTCGACGCTGCCGTTCTCGAAGTCGAACTCGCCCTCGGCGGCCTTGTCGCATATGTTGAGCATGCGGGCGATGAAGTCACCCTTCTTGGAGAGGCGGTAGTTCATGGAGATCCTTCCGTCCCTGTTGACGCACTCCTCGAGGAGTCCGGCAGCAACCATCTCATCGAGTTTCTGGGCGATAGTTCCCCAGTTCTTGATGTAGTCGTGGACGTCTGTGGATCTGATCACCTCACGGTCCTTGGCGCACATGAGGATGGTGTAGAGATGTCTCTGGGAGATTATACTGTCAGGATAGTATTCCATACTTCGGTGAATGTAATAACAGTGATATAAATGGCATCGTGGAAGGAATACCTCAGATGGTTCGGGAGGTGTCGGATGCGATCCCCTTCCGCACCCCGGGAACATCCCCGTCCCCGACAGAGAATATAAATGGGGTATCGTGATGCGAACCGCATGATACAGTGTCCCCGCGGTACCAGGGATTTCCTTCCCGATGAGATGGAGAAACGCAGGTTCTATGAGAACAAGCTCAGGCATACCGCCGGTACCTTCGGATTCAGGGAGGTCGAGACCCCCATCTTCGAGGATGCGGAGCTATTCATCCTCCGTTCCGGACCGAACGTCCTCAAGGAGCTCTACGCGTTCAAGGACAAGGGTGACAGGGAGATCGCCCTCCGTCCCGAGATGACCGCACCCGCCATCAGGATGTTCGTCAACGGCATGAGCAACGATCCCAAGCCCATCAAGATCTTCTACTTCGGCCAGTGCTTCAGGTATGAGAGGCCCCAGAGCGGAAGGTACAGGGAGTTCTTCCAGTTCGGAGCCGAGCTCATCGGCAGCGCCACACCCGAGACGGATGCGGAGGTCATCTCCATGGCCGCGGCCATGATCAGGAACCTCGGTCTGAAGGAGTACAAGATCAGGATCGGTCACATCGGTGTCCTCAGGCAGAAGATCGCCGATGCAGGTGTCCCAAAGGAGAGGGCCGCGGAGGTCCTCCAGAAACTCGACAAGAAGCTCTACGACGAGGCCAGACCCCTCCTGGAGGACATGAACGTCGACTCGGATGCCATAGACGACATCTTCTCACTGACCGAGACCGTCGGCGGAGTGGAGGTCTTGGACAGGGTCCCGGGAGAGGCCGGGGACTGGCTCAGGCAGGTCGTCGCATATCTGAACGCCATGGGCGTCGTGGATGTCGAGATCGACCTCGGTGTCGTCCGCGGATTGGATTACTACACGGGAATGGTCTTCGAGGCCGAGGCACCCTCCCTGGGAGCTGAGAAGCAGATCTGCGGAGGCGGATCCTACACCCTCTCCGAGCTGTTCGGAGGGGAGAAGGTCTTCTCCACCGGATTCGCCATCGGATTCGACAGGATTCTCCTGGCAATGGAGAAGGAGGGACAGGTATACGAGCCCAAGGGAATCGATGCCTACGTCCTGTCCGTCTCCGATGATGTGAGGATGAAGGCCGCGGAGATCGTCGCAGGTCTCCGTGCACAGGGCATCTCCGCCGATGTGGACATAATGGGACGCAAGATGGCCAAGGCCCTCAAGTATGCCTCATCCATAAGGGCGAGGTACGCGGTCATCGTCGGTGCAAAGGAACTTGCAGAGGGTTCCGTGACCCTCAGGGACATGACCTCCGGAGAGCAGACCCTCGTGCCCGTGGATTCCCTCGCATCCGTCATCAGGCAGTGACCGGACGTCCGAACCCGGCAAGGCCCTGCTGCGGTCATACGCACAGGGCCCTTCCCAAACCACAACAACCTCAGTTTTTTCCATCTGAACCTTCGGGTCTTTCTTCCCCTGTGATGGGGATCATGTCCCTCCCGCATCCATGCAGCAGATGTCAGGTCAGAGATGTCATTGTGTATCATGACCATAATGTGGCTGTTTACAGAATATGATCTGTAAATCATCGGTCCATCTTCATTTACCAGGACCTTTGTCGAGTGATCGCCAGGGCAAGAGGTGGCCTTGGTTACATCTGCTCTGGAACTTCGAAGGAGGTGAGAGTATAGAGAAGAAAACCAAGGATCAGGGTAAAAGCTACCAAACCATCTCCCTGATCCTTCAGCTAGCCCGCCTGACGGTCGAGCTACTAAGGTATTTCCAGGATAGGTAATAAAACTTCCTGGGATACAAAACCGTTTACGGCCATCCCGGTACATCTCCCTTTCTGTACCATGGTTGGGGGATGGTCGGTCACCTCAGCAATGCGTTTTTCTGAGGTCATGGATTCTGTTCGATTTTACATCGACATCCTTGTCGCGGACATCATTGTCTCAACATCTCGACCCGATTGAACATTTTTTATCCTTCATTCCATAACCCCTGCCGATACATATGTCGATTCTTTTAGCGGACGGGGAGCAGGTCATCCGCAAGTACCGTTGCGTCAGTGCGGACTACGGCTCCTCCGACAGGACTCTCGACTCCGTCGTCTCGATTGGCAGGAAGCCCAACACGGACGGGGTCGTCGTGGTCACCAACAAGAGGGTGATCTACTACGCAGAGGGTAAGAACTCCAGCAAGGGTTCCAACTCCCCTCCCATGCACCTCCAGGAGGCCTTCGTCGACAAGGTCTGTTCGACCGAGTTCATGAAGGCATCATCCAAGACCGCCATGGCGGGACCCATCGCACTGATGATCATCGGTCTGATCCCCCTCCTCATGGGACTTGTCAACGACATGGACCTGATGTACATCATACCTGGAGCGGTCGTCCTCGTGGTAGGTGCCGTGTTCCTGGCACTGTCCTTCGTCGGAAAGCACGACCTCGTCCTGATGAGGATCAACACCGCCTCGTCCGAGTCCGGCATCCGTGTCGCGGGAATCAGCGAGAAGGAGGAGCGCTCCATGGCGTTCTACATGGTCCCCACCGCCGAGTTCAAGTCCATGGCATCCGAGATCGGAGCCCTCATCATAGACCTCCAGACCAACGGCGACGATTGCATCGCCAAGTGGACATCCTCGGAGTGAAGGAGGGGTCTTCACGGATCTGAAACTGGCCGACGGCGAGGTCGTCGTCCGCAGGTACAGATGCGCGGTCCGTGGCAGGTGCGCGACCATCGGCGGTATCGTCATACCGAAACGTTCCTCAGGAGAGGACGCCACAGTCACGGTGACCGACAGGAGGATCGTTTGCCATGCCGGTGAGGGGGAGAACATCTCCTATCATCAGGAGATGCGCCTCTCCGATGTCTCGTCCCTATCCGGACTCATATCCAAGTTCGGAAGGAGATCCAGGATACCTTTGGTCCTGGCCATCATCGGTGTCCTGATCATGGCCGTCCCGTACATGTATGCCGTAGGAACAGATGTCGCCGACAAATCCGGTGATTACGTGGACGGATACAACGACAGCATCCTCTTCCACAACTACATCGCATACCTGGGTGCGGTCTCCGCAGGTACCATCGAGAACACGATCCCCATCGGATACGAGGTCTCCATAGAGGAGGACCCGTCGGAGAAGTACATGGAGGGTTGGAACGACGCGAAGCCGGTGATAATGGAACGCATCACGGCCGACCTGACCGCGAAGAAGGCCTTCTCCGAACCGAAGGACCTCCTGCTGAACGATGCGGTGGTCCCCCTCGTCAAGGCGGGTGCCATCATCGGTGCGGTACTGATCGTCCTGGGAACATTCCTCTATGTGATGTCTTACAGGACCCGCGACTGGGTGTCCATCAGGATCGGGGGAGTCGGTGATCCCGGGATACTGGTATCATCTGCCATGCCCCTGGGGAACAGCCCCATGACCGAGTCTGGAAACACCCGTGAGATGATCACCGATCTGGGTGCGGTAATATTGACCATAAGGGCCGGGAACACAGCCGACCTGCTGACCAGCATGAGGGAGGTGGACTGAGATGGACAAGCGTATCGTAGCTGTCATCGCGGTTTTGGCAGTTGCATTGGCCGCTGTTCCGATGTTATCGATGGTGGATGCGGGCACTTCCAGTGGTGGAACATCCACATCAACCGATACCACACCCGCATACTACACAGGCGTCTGTGGGGCATCAGGTACCAGTGGTCTTGCCAAATGGAAATACACGTTG
>JAEDJU010000131.1 GCA_016296195.1 Candidatus Methanomethylophilaceae archaeon
AACTCCGGCAAGATCGCGGACAAGGTCTACAGCATACTGACACGCAAGGGATACACCGTGGAGAGGAACGTCGGTATCGGAGGATATCAGATCGACCTCGCCGTGAAACAGAACGACAGGTACATCCTCGGTATCGAATGCGACAACCGCCTCTACGAACTCTCCTCATCGACCAGGGAGAGGGACTACCACCGTCAGAAGTACCTCGAATCCAGGGGATGGAAGATCCACAGGGTGTGGACCCCCGGGATGTGGAAGGATCCTGAGAAGGAGATCGCCCGCATCATCGAGGCCATAGAAAGGGACAGATGAGGACATCAACATGAGGGGGAGACCCCTCATCTTCCACCATAACTCTCCCTACGGGACATTCCCCATTCATACATCGCCATTATCACCGGGATGATGGCGAAGCCATCCTCTGTGAGGGAATACTCGGTCCTGGGCGGGACCTCCGGATACACCACCTTCCTGACCAGACCATCCAGTTCCATCTCCCTCAGCTACTTGGACAGGATCCTGGGGGTTGCCTCGGGAACGACCCGTCCAATCTCGCCGAACCTCATGACACCGTCCTCGAGATACCATGATGACGGCCTTGTACTTTCCATCCAACGCCTTGGCCGTCGCCCTGATCGGACATCTGTCGACATCCGGACATGGTCCGTACCCACGGTATCCTCCGTGATACCTTCTTCTCCGAAGGGAACTGTCCCACTCATATAATCCGATGGAAATACGCATGATAAGTGAAAAACATGAATTTCATGGACCTTGCTAGGAAAAGGTACTCCTCACGCGAGTACAAGGATACACCTGTCGAACAGGAGAAGATCGACGCCATATTGGAGGCAGGCAGGATCTCACCCACAGCGGTCAACGCACAGCCTGTCAGGGTCATCGCCGTCAGGACACCCGAGGGATTGTCCAAGGTATCGGAAGGTGCGAACATCTACGGTGCACCGCTGGCATTCATCGTGTATGCGGATAGGAGCAAGGCATGGGTCAGGAAATACGACGGGATGAACTCGGCGGAGATCGATGCCTCCATCGTGACGACACAGATGATGTACGAAGCCACGGACCTTGGACTCGGATCCGTATGGATCTGTTACTTCGATCCGGAGGTCATCAACAGGAACTTCGGATTGGGAGGGGACCTGGTACCGGTTAACATCCTTGCGGTCGGATACAGTGCGGACACGACCTCCAGGAACCAGGGGAACCGCATACCGGATTCTACCTTTTTCAGATATGAATGATTTAGGTATAACTAAATAATCGGATAATGATGGTGATTCAATGTCGAAGACAGTTTTGAAGATAGAGGGAATGATGTGCGAAGGTTGTGTGAAGTCCGTGAAAGAGGCACTGGAAGGGGTTTCCGGAACCTCATCCGTCGATGTTAACCTCAAGAAGGGAACAGCCACGGTCCAGCACGAGGGGGTTTCCGACGAGACACTTATCGGAGCCGTCGTGGATGCCGGATTCAGAGCATCCGTGAAGCACGGGATCTTCTCATGAGGACTCGTGTCTTCAGGATAGGCGGCATGTCATGTGCCGCCTGTTCGGGCAGGATAGAGAAGGCCATCGGGAACGTTCCCGGCGTAGAATCGGTGAATGCCAATTTCGGAAACAACACCGCAACAGTCACGTATGACGGGACCGCCGCATCCGAAGAGCTCATACGCAGGGCCGTGGAGTCGGCGGGGTACACCCTAATAAGTGACGACCGTGACGAGGCCGAGAGGCAGGAGAAGGCGGCGTTGAAGGTCCAGGGAAGGGACCTGGCGATAGCCATCGCCTTCACAATACCGCTGAGCATCGTGGCCATGGGCCCCATGTTCGGCCTGGACATCCCGTTGGATCCCCTGCCGTACTGCATCCTGCAGATACTGCTCTGCATCCCGATAATGTACGCCGGAAGACGCTTCTACCGCAAGGGTCTGCCGGCACTCCTCACCAGGAGCCCCACCATGGACTCACTGGTGGCACTGGGTACGATAGCATCCCTGATACTCGGCATATACAACACCGCGTTGGTGGCGGGAGGGGACATGCATGCCATGCACTCCCTGAGCTTCGACTCCGTCGGGATGATCATCGCGTTGGTGAGTGTGGGCAAGTACATCGAGGCGAGATCCAAATCCAGCACCAACGACTCCCTGAGGAGGCTCCTGTCGATGGTCCCTGACGAGGCTACGGTGATAAGGGACGGAGCGGAGGTCCGCATACCGTCATCCGAGATGGTGGTCGGGGACATCGTGCTGATACGTCCCGGGGAGAGAATCCCCACGGACGGAACCGTGGTCGAAGGGGAATCGTCGGTGGACGAGTCCATGCTGACCGGAGAGAGCATCCCTGTGACTAAGAGGGTCGGAGACCTCATCTACGGCGCCACGGTGAACGGATCCGGGAGCATACGTGCCCAGGTGGGAAAGACCGGGGAGGACACCGTCCTGTTCCAGATCGCCAGGATGATGGAGATGGCACAGGGCACCAAGGCCCCCGTGGCGAACATCGCCGACAGGGTCGCATCGGTCTTCGTACCAGCCGTCATACTGATAGCGGTCGCATGCTTCATCGCGTGGTTCCTTGCGGGACGTGACGTACAATTCTGCCTCACCATCGCGATATCGGTCCTCGTGATATCATGTCCGTGCGCCCTCGGACTGGCCACACCCCTGGCTATAGTCGTGGGTACCGGAAACGGATCCCGCCACGGGATACTGTTCAAGACAGCATCCTCTCTAGAGGCCGCCGCCAGGATAGACACTGTCATCCTAGACAAGACCGGGACCGTGACCAAGGGATCCCCGGAGGTTGACGGGATCCACACAGAGATGGACGTTGACAGATTCATCGGGATTGTAGCCGCAGCCGAATCAGATTCGGAACATCCCCTTGGAGAGGCCGTCGTGAGATATGCGAGGTCCAGAGGTGTCGACATCCCCGGACATGGTGAATTCTCCCCTTCCGTCGGCGGAGGGATATCGTGTACCGTGGACGGTGCCATGGTAATGGTCGGGAACCGTGCCTTCCTCGAGGAGAACGGAGTCGGGATACCAGATGGTGCGGAGTCACACATCACGGGGGGACGCACCGGCATGATGGCCTCCATGAATGGACACTACATCGGAACCATCACCATATCAGATCCCGTGAGGCCCGAGAGTGCGGATGCCGTAGCATCCCTGAAAGATGACGGGGTACGTGTGATAATGGTCACCGGTGACAGGAGGTCTACCGCCGATGCCATAGCCGGAGAGGTGGGCATATCGGAGGTCCACGCCGAGACCAAGCCAAGCGGCAAACTGGAGATAGTGAAGAAACTGCAGATCGGTCAGGCCCGCGTGGCCATGACGGGGGATGGGATCAACGACGCTCCCGCACTCACACAATCCGACATGGGGATAGCGGTTGGTTCGGGAACGGACATCGCCATCGAATCCGCGGACGTCATAATGATGAACGATGATCTGCGCAGCGTTCCGGCCGCATTGGAGATAGGTCGTGCAACCCTGCACAACATCAAGGAGAACCTGTTCTTCGCATTCTGCTACAACGCGGTCTGCATACCCATAGCGGCTGGACTCCCGGTGATACTGGGATACGAGGGGATGGTCTTCCAGATGCCCATGCTGTCCGCAGCGGCGATGTCGCTCTCATCGATATCCGTGGTCACCAACGCCATACGCATGCGCGGATACGACCCGCCTGCACTCAGGAAAGACGGGCGGAGGTGACCCTCAGGGTTCCACTCCCACGGGACCACTCGGTCTCCGTGGACACCACCTCCAAAGAACGGGAGTGCATGGGGGAGTCCAATGTCATGGAGTCATACTCCCCTCCCTCCCCCATTATGCTGATGCCATACTTCTCACGGAGAACCTTCAACTCCTCCACGGCTTCGGCATCTATCACACGTCCGAGCCATGTCTCATCTAGACCCTCGGCATAGCATCCGACGATGATAGCCCGGATACCGGACCTCAGGAACTCATCCATGACCAGGTCCTGGTCCTTCCTCCAGAGAGGAGTGATGACCTTCAACCCCAGCTCCCCGC
>JAEDJU010000132.1 GCA_016296195.1 Candidatus Methanomethylophilaceae archaeon
GGTCAACCTGTTTGACCACGTCAGGTGACGGTGTCGGCGGCCAAGGCCACCAACACGCTGGTCACCTAGCATTTAATCTATTGAGGATGACCCATCACTGACCCATGGAACATTCGCTGACCATGTCGCCGGCGATCTCCATGAGTCCGATGAGGTATGCACGGTCGGTGGATTCGGCCTGTACGATGACGTTCTGGTCGTTGTCACCGTCGAAGGTCACCATGAACCATCCGCCGTCCATCTCGACCCTCCATCCATCGGTGTGCTGGATGTTCTCATATTTCATGGCGGATAGCTTCTCCCCGAACATGTGGGAGAATTCATCCTTGGTGCACTCGAAACGGAACGGTTTGGAGTCGCGGTGGTACTCTGGCATGTCATCGCACATCCTGTACAGGCTGTTCTCGGCCGACATCTGGGCGACAACGGCTGATGTGTAGATGCCATCCGACATCATGCTGATGTTGCCGAATATCACCCCTCCCTCGTAGAATCCGATATCTGCATTGTTGTTGGCCACCGCCTCGCAGACCGATCCAGCATCCATCGGGACCCTTATGAACTGGCGTTCCTCGGCGGACGGTTCCTCGAAAGGTGTGACCATGCCCACATCGATCCTCCCCCAGAACGCATCCTCCACCAGGGAGGTCATGTCCGCAGGTACGACCATGCGTTTGGGCTTCAGGAACAGGACGATCAGGGCCAGGACCTTCTCGGAGTCGATTATGTTCCCCTTCTCATCCATTATCTTCACCAATGTGCCGACACGGTTCAGGGTGATGCCTATCGTTCCAGGGTCGCTTTCCACGAACTGGCGGATCTCCCTGTGTTCGGTCTCGGTCATGTTCATTGGGCGGGTGATGAAGTTCCTGTCCCTCTGTGCGTTGATGGATATCACATCCGCACCCATCCCGTTCAGGATCTGGGGCGCGGAATCGGCGGACACACCACAGTTGCAATCCAATACCACCGAGCTTCCGGCAGGGGCCTTCAGCATCGATAGGAGTATCCTGTTGTACTCCTCTGTTGCGAAGTTGTACGTCCTGACGTTTCCCAGGTGTCTGTAATCCGGAAGTTCCTGTTTCTCCGTGAATATCTTGTCGAGATGGCGGATCTGATCCTTCCTGAACAGACTCCCGTTGGAGTTCATCAGGAGGTATCCGCTGATCAGACCGTACTCGCGATATTCCGTTATGTACACGGCACAGTCCCCGTTCTTCGCCATCATCGCAGCCACGGGTGCGGATGTGCATCCTAAGTCTATGACATCGGCTCCGGAAGAAGTGAGTCCGGCCACCAGGGCCTCCTTCATCATGGTGCTGCTCTTCATCAGGTCCCTTGCGATGACCACCCTCTTGTAATCCATGGCCAGGGCATGGCCGAGGAGAAGACCCATCTCCGGCGATGTGTCCTCGGAGGGGGAAGACCTAAGGAGAATCCTGTCGGGCTTTACCATGCCTCATTGTAGTTCGGCGGTTGTTGATATTGGTTACGGTCTTTGTACAGATACATATCGTTAAACGATAATTATGTTAGGACATGTCCCCGCGTGTGCAATTATGTGTCTCTGAATTGTCAGAAATCTACGGAATTGCACCATTCATCATTAAAATCGTGTCCAGGCGATACAATTGTTCAAAAGGCCTAAATAAACGCATACGAATCGGTTTCCCAACAAATGCCAAGGAGGGTACTCAGATGGTAATGGAACGTATTGATCTGAAGAAAGCGCAGGCGATTGCCAAAAATAAGGGTCTCAAGCCTGGCAAGGTCAAGGGGACAGAGGGGGTACAGTTCACCAAGGGAAAGAACGACAGACTCACCGTGATCACCTGGGAAGAGTTCGAGAACATCCTAGCAAAGAGGGGTCTTGCCATCTACGAATCCGGTGGATGGATGAAGATCATGAAGGCTTGATCGAAAACATATTCAACACTCCGGACAAACGTCTTATCCTCAAACGTCTGCGCTCATGATCGGCCCCGGGAGCATCCGGGGTCATCACTGCTTTTTTATACAAGGATTCTATCGGGGGTTACAGGCTCAATGCAAGGGTATCCGAGCCTGGCCAAAGGAGATAGGTTCAGGGCCTATTCTCGTAGGAGTTCGAGGGTTCAAATCCCTTCCCTTGCACCATTCTTTTCTCATCTTCAGAAGTTTCTGTTCTTTCACTTCGGGCTGCGTGTACGATTCAGACCTTGAAGAGGTTGTTGAAGAGGTTTTTCGGTCAGAGACTCATCAGGATGCCTGTCGTGGTTATCGCGATCAATATCCCCGCCACGATGGCCCAGATCCAATCCTTCTCGGACAGGAGGGATACGAACGACACGATCACTCCAAGGAACGGCGAGATGATCAGTACGAGCATCCCGGTATAGAGGAGGGTGTCGTCACCACCGGTCGATTCGATGAGGAGTCCGATGACCATCAGGACCATTCCCAATACGATTCCGGCACGCAAGGTCATTGCGGTGGACCTGTTGAGGTTCACAATATCCCTCCAGCCTGCAGGAGAACCAGGAACGCCATCACGAACAGGACCGCCGAGAAGTATTTCCTGAGATGCTTCCCGTTTATCCTTCTGGCAAGCGCGGTTCCGATCAGCGATCCGAGGAATGCTCCTATCGCGACTCCCGCGGCGTATCCCAGGAGCACCTGTCCGCCGAGGAAGTAGGTGATCGCACCGGAGAACGCCGTTATCCCGATCATGTAGCTGCTGGTGGCACTCGCCGCCTTCATCGGAACATGCATGTAGATGTTCATCAGGGGGACCTTGATCGCACCTCCGCCGACACCGGTCATGGAGGATATCATCCCTGCAACGGTGCACAGGGCCATACCTCCCTTCACGTTCTGCACCTGATACCTGACGCTGTCCCCGTGTGCCTCGTCCCTGTACTCGAATGAGAGCTTCCCTTCGGAATCCTCGGCGGGTTCCACAATCTTCTCGGGATTCAGGATCATGCGTATTCCGCTGTAGATCACGATGGCGGAGAATATCACCATCAGAACCTTGTCATCCAGAAGGGTGGCGACTATGGCACCCAATATGGCTCCGGCCGCGGTCGTTATCTCCAGAAGCAATCCAAGACGGACGTTCGACAGTCCCTTGTCCACGAAGACGGTGGATGCTCCCACGGATCCGGCTATGATCCCGATCAGACTTACGGCGACCGCTTCGGTCGGTGCGAGTCCGAACACGAGCATCAGCAGCGGAACGAAAATGATTCCTCCGCCGAGCCCGAACAGGGCTCCGAGAATCCCGGCCCCGCACCCCATGACGACCAATCCCGCCATTATCAGAGGGTCCATGTTCCTACGTATTCGGTCTTCGACTTAATCCTACCTGTCTGAAAGGTTTTTCACACATAACTTCATTTTTCGACCGTGGATCTCGCCGCGTGTCTTGATAGGTTCTTCCATCTGACGGAACGTTCAACGGATGTGAGGACGGAGTTCAAAGGTGCCCTGCTGATCTTTCTGTCCATGTCATACATCATCGTGGTGAATCCGTTGATGATGTCCAGTGCCGGAATGGATGCCTCGGCTACATTCACCGCCACCATCCTGATGACGATCTTTGGTTGTCTGGTCATGGGTCTTTATGCCAACTTCCCGGTTGCACAGGCCCCAGCGATGGGTATCAACGCATTCTTTGTGTACACAGTGGTCCTCACGATGGGATATCAGTGGGATACGGCCCTCGCCGCCGTCGTGATATCCGGTGCATTGTTCCTCCTGGTCTCCGTCTCGGGTGTCAGGAAGAGGGTGTTGGATTCCATACCGGTAGGTCTGAGGTGCGGTATATCCGCCGGAATAGGTTGTTTCATAGCCTTGGTGGGTCTCATAAACGCGGGGATCCTCGTCGGAGGTTCTGGTACACTCGTGTCATTGGGCGATCTATCCGATGTAAGGGTTCTCCTGGGTCTGTTCAGTATAGGGTTGACCGTGTTCCTGTACTCCCGCAGGGTCCATGGGGCGATCCTCATCGGTATGCTGGTGACGGCTCTGTTGGCCATAGCCCTCGGTACCACAGAGGTCCCGGATTCCATCTTCGCGGCT
>JAEDJU010000133.1 GCA_016296195.1 Candidatus Methanomethylophilaceae archaeon
AGGTCAGTGCACCGCAGCCGTCATAGTCGGGATCAGCGGTCTCAGGAGACCACCATCTGTCGGTATGATGTCGGCCTACATCCGTCCGATATACCGTCTGGGATACCCGTCCATCGTGATGCAGTCCCTGTACACCGTGTACATAGTGATCCTGAACGCCATCCTCGGGGGATTCTGCGACGAGGCCGTCACCGTACTCGGTCTGTACTACAAGCTCCAGACATTCTTCTTCATCCCGCTGATGGCGTTGAGCACCTGCGTCGTCCCGGTGCTGAGCTACAACTTCGCCAGGAAGGAATACGGAAGATGCAGGGAGCTCACCGATGACTGTCTGAAGATCTGCATAGGCTTCATGGTCGTCGGATTCGTGTGCTTCATCTTCTTCCCGGAGCAGCTGATACATCTGTTCTCAGGTACGGACAAGGTGGTGGAGATTGGCATCCCCGCCTTCAGGTGGATAGGTCTGAGCTTCTTCTCCGCCGCACTGTCCCTGTTCTTCCCGGTGTTCTTCCAGGCCATCGGCGGAGGGAGGGCGAGTGTGCTCCTGTCCCTCACAAGGCAGATATTCGTCATGGTCCCCGTGTTCTGGGGATTCTCATTCGTCGGATTGGACTACGTGTGGATCGCCTTCCCTGTGGCGGAGACTGCGGCAGGCCTCCTCGGACTGTATCTGTACCGCAGACAGCTCTCGGATTGGGCCCGTTCCTCGGGCAGGTCACTTCGCACCCTGTGATGTACCCAATCATCCAATCCGTCCGTTTGCGGACAACCCCCTTCCTTTCTGTCCATTCTTAAACAATAGTGTTATAACGACCTCATCAGATGGTCATCCATGGCAAAGAGAGACCTGATCTCAGTAATCGACATGCAGGACAAGTGGGCCGAGATGGTAGACCTCGCCATCAAGCTGAAGGCCGAGCGCGGACACCACGGGGACCCGTTGAAGGGGAAGACCCTGGCGATGATCTTCGAGAAGCCCAGCACGAGGACCAGGATCTCTTTCGATGTCGCGATCACCGAGCTCGGAGGACACGCGCTCTACATCGACGAGTCCAAGATGCAGATGGGTGTCCACAGCGAGACCGTGGAGGACACCGCACGCGTCATGAGCCGCTTCGTCCACGGTATCATGTACAGGGCCTTCGACTACAAGATGATGGACAAGTTCGGCGAGTATGCCACAGTCCCCGTCATCAGCGGACTCGACAACCTGGAGCATCCCTGTCAGGCACTGGCCGACATGGTCACCATCAAGGAGAAGCTCGGAGGGTTCCGCGGTAAGAAGCTCGTGTACCTCGGAGATGGAAACAACGTGTGCAACTCCCTGCTGTACGCCTGCGCCATCATGGGTATAGATATGGTAGCATGCTGTCCCGCTGTGAGGATGCCCAACGCGGAGATCATGTGGAAGGCCACCAAGATCGCCGAGGAGAACGGATCCAAGATCATCGCATCCCACGAGCCCAAGGAGGCATGCATCGATGCGGATGTCCTGTACACCGACACCTGGATCTCCATGGGAGATTCAACATCCGTCGAGGATGCCGTCAAGATGTTCCAGGCCTACCAGATCAACGACGAGCTGCTGTCCATCGCCAAGCCCACCTGCATCGTGATGCACTGTCTCCCCGCACACCGCGGACAGGAGGTCACCGCAGAGGTTCTTGACGGACCTCAGAGCGTCATCTTCGACCAGGCCGAGAACAGGCTGCACGCGCAGAAGGCCGTCCTCTACACCCTGATGAAGGATTGAAAATAACTTACCCCGGGAGACCGGGGTTCCATTTCTTCATATGAAGATCAACTCTTCAGAACTCTTCAAAACTCTTCAAATGAAGAGTTATTACATCCAACATCATATGCTCTACCATGAAGATCCCCGAGAGGTGTCCTGATATTGGCACCGTCATCGATTCCGGATCCCTGGTAATCTCAGAAGATGTAATCGGATTCGCAAAGGAGTATAACGGAAGATATCTCCATTGGAACGATCTGAAATACAGGGAGTTCGGGGAATCCAGCAGGGTGGACACAGGCAGTTGTATGTATACGATCCAACCGGGTCAAGACCCTCATGAACATCCATATGGTCCGGAAGATCCATGACAGATGGTCGTGAACTTTTCCGGATCGACTCTGCCTCTCGTGGATGGGGACTTCACGGTTTCAGACGGTACCATACACGATCTTCCCTGTCCTCAGCACTTCGTGGATGATTGAGAACCTGTTGTTCCTCTCCTCTTCAACCTCTTTCGGTGTGAATGCCAGAACATCGATGGGAATGGATGTGACCCCGATGGACTTCCTCACAGCCAAGGTCCTCTCGTAATATGACACATCTGTGTCAAGGATCACCATCAGATCGATGTCGCTGTCTTCCGTTGATGTACCTTTTGACACGGAACCAAATAGAACGATCGCCTTCGGATCACATCCCTCCACGATCTTCTCGATGATCGCATCCATCTCATCCTCGAACATCGGTTCGATGATGTCATTCTTCGGATATAGTCGATAGGGAACGAATCGTGTTCCGTGAAATCCAGGTCCTTAAGGAAGATTCTGTGGGACTGACACTTCGGTTCCCCGATATCCATGGTCCAAAGAACATGTAGAAAGAACGGCATCATCACACTTATCATCTGGTAGACCGTCTTTGTGTTGATGGACGGAGAACTATCCCTATCCAAACGCGCGATATTCCTCATTGCCGTGCTGGTCACCGGTGCAATGGCCGGGGCCTTCATCTGGTTCCTGTTGTTCGTGATGAACCTGGGTATATCCGCCCTTTGGGACAGGGTCCCGGTCTATCTCGGCAAATTCTATCCCGTGATCGTGTGTCTGATCGGAGGTGTCGTTCTAGGTCTGTTCGCAAAGCGTTTCGGAGACTATCCGGAGACCCTTCCGCAGGTGATGGCCAAGGTCAAGGCGGAGGGACGTTACGATTACCACGACCTCGGTGCCATGTCGGTTGGTGCGATCCTCCCGTTGGTCTTCGGAGGTTCCGTCGGACCAGAGGCGGGACTCACCGGTGCCATAGCCGCCGTGTGCACCTGGGTCGGGGACAGGATGAGGCGTCTCGGCAAGGACATAAGGGAACTGACCGAGGTCGGGATGTACGCCGCACTGTCCGCCATATTCGCTGCTCCTCTGTTCGGTCTGTCCGGTATGGTGGATGAGAAGCGGGAGGTCCCGAAGGCGATGAAGGTCCTCACATACATCTTCGCCATCGCCGGGGCGTTCCTTGCATTCATGGTGTTGTCACATCATTTCGGAGGCGGTCTGTCGCTTCCAAGGTATCCTGCTGTGGAATATGGTCAGGGGGAGTTCCTTTGGTTGATCCCGTTGTGCATCGTGGGAGGCATGGCGGGATGGTTGTTCTGTGTCATGGAGAAGGTGATGGAGAGGGTATCCGACATCTTCGGGGACAGGAAGGTCCTGAAGGCGGTGACCGGAGGTCTGATCCTTGGGTTGTGCGGTATGGTCCTTCCGTACACCATGTTCTCGGGGGAGGTCCAGGCCGAGGTCCTCAACGAGACCTGGATGACGATGTCCGCCCTAGTTCTGATCCTGACCGGTTTCGTCAAGGTCGTGGTCACCGCCATGTGCGTCAACATGGGATGGCGCGGAGGTCATTTCTTCCCGGTGATATTCGCAGGGATATCCATCGGGTTCGGGATGTCCGCACTCATGGGTGTGGATCCGGTGTTCTCGGTCTGTGCCACCACGGCTGCCCTGATGGGAGGGGTGATGAGGAAACCACTCGTCGTCGTGTTGCTCCTGTTCCTCTGCTTCCCTGTGCACAGCGTGCTGGTGCTCGCACTCGCGGCATTCATCGGATCCAGGATCCCGTTGCCTTCCTTCGTCCCATTGGAGAAGGGTGATGACGCAAAAGTATGAGGTGGATGATCACTTCTTCAGACAGATCTTCTGACGGGGATCACGGGGTTGTCCGGATAGAGGTATCTCACCATCCCCTCATCCATCATGGATTCGATGCATGTGCGCACGACTTTCGTGATCTTTCTGTATCCGAGTTCGGTGGATGTCTCCC
>JAEDJU010000134.1 GCA_016296195.1 Candidatus Methanomethylophilaceae archaeon
CGGTATGGACTCGGACAGGGTGTACGAACCGTACTTGCAGCAGCGGTCATCCGCCTCCACCTCTTTGCCGCAGTTTGGACAGTACACAGCTTGCAATCAGCCACAACGTTCTAAAATCTGGCGATTCGGACCTCACCAACCGTGGCGGAATCCCAACCAGCAGCACATGTACACGTTGGCCTCACTCGGATTCCTGAGTATGGCCAGGAAACCCCTGAACGTGGAGTACTTCCTCACCAACGGTCTCATCAGACGTTGGATATCACCGTCTCCGTATTCCGAGAAGCGTCTGTGGGCGTCCATGAAGTGCCTGTCGAACATCCCGTCCTTGGAGACCCATCTGTCATAGGACCCGGGATCGCCGGCGATGATGGCCTCGGCGCATTTCCTCCCGGAGACCAGTGCGGCACCTATCCCACCGAAGCAGAACGGGTTGGCGAGGGATGCGGCATCACCGACCAGATAGCAATCATCCTTCGCGACGCACGGGAGCCTCCCGATGGGCATGTGACGCCCTCCCCTGGAGTCATACTCCTGGAGATCATCGGTGCCCTTGGGATATCCGATGGTCATCATCCCATCCTTCTGCGGGAACTCCCACCTGTAGGCACCCCTGTACCTATCGGACACGATGAACCTCAGTTTCCCATCCGACTCCCCACGGACGATGTTGTTCACGATGGGGATCATCTCCTCGGGCTCGGAACCGAACACATCCCTGCGGACGACTGAGTGGGCACCGTCCGCACCCACCAGGACCCTGCATTGGATGTCACCGACGGTGGAATGAACGATGTATCCACCATCGATCCTGACGACACCCGTCACAGTGCCCCTCAGACGCTCAGCATCGCATTCCGATGCCATGTGGGTCAGGAGGTCGTTCCTGTCCACGATGGAGCCCTGTACGGGGATCGTGACCTCATCATCACCGTGTCTGAGGGCGATGGCCTCCACCCTGCGTACGACGGCGGTGGGTTCCATCCCTGCCCTGCGGAACATCCTGTCGCTAACGGCCTCCCCGCAGATGGTGTGGTAGCGCCTGTATACGGCATCGGACATCCTCTCGAGGACGACCACCCTGAGGCCGGACCCCTTGAGGTTCCTGGCGGTGGAGAGACCCGAAAGACCTCCTCCGACGATCAGGACATCGCACTCTGTCATGGCCCGGCGTACAACGGTTGTGTTGATAAAGCCCACGCTCCCCTTTTATCATGGACATCAATACGGGGGACCATGAGTGAGAGCGCCTGGAAGGGATATAACGGAGGGTTCGATGCGGAATTCAATGACACCATGGAGCTCATAGACCCCGACCTCCCCAAGGTCCTGAAATGCATCCTCGACTCCGACGAGGATACCGTGGAAGGTGGTCTGCACCATATCACCGTCTCCAACCCTCTGGACCTCCAGCCGTCGGAGAGGGACAGGTACAGGCTGATGCTCGGCCGTCTGCTTTTGGACATGTACATCGAGGCGGGATTCGATCCCTACGACCAATGCACCCTGGAGATGGTCCGCATGCCGGGAAAGACGAAGTGCTGCAACCCCTACTCGGACAACATGTACAGGCACCTCATCGGAACCACCTCCATCGAGAAGAAGGATGGAAGGTTCCGTCTGATCTTCGGATGATCAGGCCAGGAGCTTGAACATCCTGGAGATGGCCATCCTGATCTTCATCTCGGTGGTCCTTCTGTCGAACTCGGCGCAGGAGTACTCGGTACTGACCTCGAGATCCCTCAGGAACTGGTCGGCGGCCTGTTCCGTCAATGCCCTGTTGTAGACCATGACGTTGGTCTCGAAGTTCAGGGTCAGGGATCTGTTGTCCATGTTGGCGGATCCCACTGAAAGGCATTCCTCATCCATGACTATCACCTTCTCGTGGATGAATCCGTCGTTGTACCTGAACACCCTTATACCGGCCTTCATCAGCTCGTTGGCGAATGTCTGGTTGTTCCAGTACATGAACAGGTGGTCGGGCTTGTCCGGGATCAGGATGCGTACATCCACACCGGAACGGGCGGCGTTCTGCAAGGCGACCATCATGGCATCATCGGGAACGAGATAGGGGGTGGTGATGTACAACCTGGTCCTCGCATTGGCGATCATCGACAGATACTGCATCTGGACGGGGTTGCTGGGCATCGTGTCCGGACCTCCGGAGACGATCTGCATGCGCATGTCACCCTTCCCTCCCATTGAATCCATGTCGATGTACTCCTCCAGGGGCCTGAGATAGTCCCTCTTCTTGGCGTACTGCCAATCAACGGCGAACCTGACGGCCAGGGGCAGGATACCGGTTCCGCGGACACGGACCGAACCGTCCCTCCAGTGTCCCAAGGGACCGAACCCCTCGTACTCGTCACCGACGTTGAATCCACCGCAATAGGCCTCCCCACCGTCGATGATGGCGATCTTCCTGTGGTTCCTGTTGTTCTTCTTGGGACTGAACAGGAGTGTCAGAGTGGAATGGAACGTGGCATAATGCCCTCCGGCCTGCACGAACCTCCTGATGCCATCTTTCGGACCTTTCCCGATACCGAACGCATCGGTGAGGAGCCTGACCTCCACACCCTCCCTCACCTTGTCGGTGAGGATGTCCATCATCTCGTTGCCGCGTCTGTCGTTGCGGATGATGTAGTACTCGATGAGGATGGACTTCCTTGCCCTGCGGAACGAGTCGAACATGTCGTCCATCATGGGCTTCCCCTCGGTGTAGAGGGTGATGTCGTTGTCGTTGGTGTATCCCCATCCTCCGGCGGACTCCATAATGCGGGCCATCCTGACGGATTCCGTGTTACCGAGAAGGCGCTCGTCCTCGTCGAGGATCCCCTTGAAGAACCTGTAACCGTCCATCATCTCCTGGTCGGTGATGCTCTTGGGCCTCAGATGCCTCTTCTTGTACCAGGCCATTCCCATGTACATGTACAGGATGATCCCCACCGGTGGCAGGAATATCAGGAGGATCAGCCAGGCGAGGAACGTCCTGGGGTCGTACTTCTCCATGAAGAGCATTATGAACAACGCCACCACATCGAGGAGCATGACTACGGTGAAGAAATCGGCGGCCACGTTGACCGAATCCAGGAACACCTGAAGGGCTGACATCCACCTCGGGTGACGGCTCGGGGGTATTTATCCGATATGCCGAACACTCCGTGTGGGAACGGATTTTCCTCGATGCTCAAAGAATGTTTAATTTAACATACTTTGACTACGATTCTACTATCTTATAATTAGATGATTCTTGACAAATCACCAGGAAATAATAAAATACAAATGGTTGTAAATAGTTGATTTTCGATAAATATTTACTACTAAATTGTACATCGTATCATTTTTCAGTCGAATCAACGCCGTTTTTGTTCTAAATACGGATTCATCAAGTCCATGACCCGCAACAACTACGGAACACTGGAAATGAGCATGAACATGGCCCAGACCGATGCCTGGATACAGGATCTCATGCTGAACGGAAGGAAAAGGAACACCTGCGCCACACACAGGAACAACGTCCGCCAATGTCTCAGACAGCTGATCATCGGAGGCTTCTCCACCGATGTGAACGATATCGACTCGACCTCGATCCTCTACCTCTGGGGAACCCTGAGGGTGAAGGAGGAGGTCAGGATCACCTACGTACGCAGCCTGGCACAGATGGTCAGGTTCCACACCGGCAAGGACATCCTGAAGGAGGCCAAGATCCTCCGCAACAGGGAGCAGTTCAACAGGGTCTTCATCTCCACGGAGGACTTCTGCAGGGCCCACAGACAGGCAGACCCGTTCCAGAGACTGATACTGTGCCTCGGAGCCTACATGGGCCTCAGGAGGAAGGAGATGGCCGAACTGAGGGACTGCGACATCGTGGGGGACATGATGACCATCCACGGGAAGGGACACGGTGACGGACTGATCGTCTCAGTGAAGATCCCGCAGCCGGTGATGAACGCCATCGTGGACTACAGGAACTCGACCTACAAGATGGGAATCAGGGCTGATGACTACCTCATCCAGACGAG
>JAEDJU010000006.1 GCA_016296195.1 Candidatus Methanomethylophilaceae archaeon
TGGACCTACATCCAGGCACTGTTCCTCCTGCTCTATCGCAGTACCGACAGCCAGGCCGCACACTCTTACGGACTTGCAAACGGTTCAAAGGACACAGGCAATGCGGCACTCTCTACAACCGCATACGGTATGGCAGGTTCCACATCCTCGGCAAGGAACGCTTTCTTCTGGATCCACGATGTATGGGGTAACATCTATCAGTTCATCGGAGGAATGTGGAACAGAGCGGGAAGTTCATCCAAGCTTTACTACTGGCTCCCCAGACAGGCCAACAGCAGGGCGTTCAACAACAGGTGGACTGCCGCGTCCACTATTGCAACGCAGGCATCCCTCGGAACGGATACAGGTCTAGCTTGTTCAAATTCAGTAGGATACATCTCAACCGTTGCAGGGTCGAACACTGGAGGATTCTTCCCCACTGCTCAGAGTGGTTCGGCAACCACATATTGGCTTGACCGTGGCGTTGTCAGCTACAACTCGTCGCGTGCGCATTTCCCGGGTGTCGGTGGGCGTTACAACGATGATACTTACGCTGGTCTCTTCTGTTGTATTGTCGACATCACTTCGACTAACTCGAACTCGAACAATGGCGCCCGCCTCTCATACAGGGGCGGAAGGGCCCTGGCCTGACGCCCCCAAACCCTTTTCCAATAAAGACGGGGTGCAGGGGCCCCGTCGTCCTTCCAGAGAATGGCCTTATAAAGAAAAATAGGCTAAAATTTCCATAGCAATGAAATTCGGAGTTGAAAAGATATGAAATTCAACGGCATAGTAAGAGGCACGCAGGCGACCAAGCCCGTCTGTATCGAGATCAACGGCGATACCGTCTACATCCGTGGCGATATCACCCGTAAAAGTGAGCAGAAGGACGACCTGACTGAGGAGTTCTGGGAGTACACTGAGAATATCCTCACCGGAACGGAGTATGAGGCCCTCAGGGCCTCCGCACCCCATTCATTCATCCCCGACGATGCGTGGAACGACGGCCTTCAGACCATGATGCGCACCATCCTGTATGAGAAGACCGACGGGGACCGCGCCAAAGCGGAGAGAAACATCCGTCTGGGCATCGAAGTCGAAGCCAACACCGCGAAACGTGACGCCATCGACGCATACTGTAGGAAGATCGAGCTGACCAAGACTGCACCAGGCTACCCGACGAACGTTCCCGAGTATCCCGAAGCGGATTATTGAAACCATGGCGGGAAACCGCCAAATTCACCATGATCCATCGTGTGAACACGATCCGATCTTGATTTTCGGACCGATCCGGACCTTTTAGACCATTCTATGAAAAATCAGGAAAACCCTTTTACACCCTCCACCCGATATCTTCAACAGGTGATGGTATGACCGAATATTCCAACATTCTACAGGCGATTAACGGGATGAATCAGGGGCCAAATGGCGCCATGACCGATCTGGCCCGTCGCAACGAGAACTATAAACTGGTCGACCAGCTGAATCAGGAGGGCATATCCCTGAAAGAGGCCCTCGGGCAGATCGAAACCCTCAAGAAGGAGGTGGAGGAGCTGAAGAAACCCCCGAAGGCGGTCGATGAGGACCTCTTCGCGGTGATGGAGGCGTCGGTCGCATCCGAGCCCGAGGTCATAGAGGCCAAGAGAAAGGTCGCGGTCGAGAAGAACCGCGTGATCGCCGAACTCTGTGCCAAGGACCCTCAGTTCATGGCCACCAGAGATGAGTACAGACGCACGGTGAAGAGGATGTACATCGAGAAGAAGGAATCATCGGAGCCGAAGGAGCAAGGGGGCTGAAAGCCCCCCTTTGGAGCATTGCCTATGCGTTTCCGATATAGGTCTGGGCAATATTTATAAAGTCCACTTCCAGTCAATCGGCTGGTGAATTTTCACTATGCAGAGTAAGATTGTAATCGCAATTGTCGCCATGCTCATGGCGGCGTCCTTTGTGGGAATCGCATTCATGGGCGATGACTCCGCTGCGGAGACATCCCCCATCGCGATCGACACGGAGGATACCATTCCTGTGGGAGGCGTCGACAAACCCGTCTCCAACAAGATCCTCGGGAACGCCCTCGAGTTCGATGGGAAAACCATCACAGGGTCTGTCACAGAAGTGACTGATGGCAATAAGTACATCAAAGACTGGTTCAACACAACCCAGTACACCCACTTCCTCGTGTTCACCATCACCGCAGGTAAGACCGCATCCAACACCGACAACTACGTCACATTCATGAGTGGAGACGAGGTCAAATCATATCCCGCAAGTGACCTTGGAGGGGGCAAACTCACCATTGTCCTCGGAATCGACAAGGACAATGCGAAGAAGACCTTCACCTACGCCATCACCCCTGGACCCCAGACCTCCATGGAGGGACTCGTCACCAGCTCCTTCGACATCGATGTCCAGATGGATGTCATCGATGTGGAGATCAGATACACCGTAGGCGACCTCACATACGTGCAGGAGGTCAAGTCCGGTACAGTCTACGCCCTCGTCGCTCTCGATGCCCTCAAGGCAGAGGCCCCCACCGGACAGAAATTCGTCGGATGGACCAATGGAACCGACACATACTCCGTCGGAACCGTGGTGAAGCTCGACAACACCAACCCCAAGATCCAGTTCACAGCCGTCTTCGAGGCCCTTCCCGAGGCAGTGGTCACCTTCGTCGATGGAACTAGCACCCTGAAGTCCATCAACGTCAGCGATCTCAGCGAGAAGACCGTCCCCTCCGTCGAGAAGACCGGATACACCTTCGACGGCTGGTTCATGGGCGACGTCAAGGTCGACCCCCTGACCTACACCTTCGAGGAGTCCGTGACACTTGTCGCTCAGTGGACCCCTATCAACTGCTACGTGACCTTCGTCGCAGGCGACTTCGTCAAGACCGTCCCCGTCCTGTACGGTGACAGGGTCCAGGCACCCGCCCTCCCCGACGGATTCGAGAAGTGGAACTTCGACTTCAGTGTCGTCATCACCGATGACCTCACCATCACCGCAGTCGAGAAGGCTCCCGAGAAGCCCACCGGGCTCGCGGACCCCACCGTCAAGATGGCCATGGTCATCGTCGGACTGTTCGTCTGTGTCCTGCTCGCCGTGATCATCCTCAAAAGGGAGGACATCAGGGCAGGGATGGTCAGGAAGCTTTCCAAGACCGAGGGGGATAAGAAGGAGTGATTTCCTGAGCATGATGGACCACACCATGGTGTCCTGGATCTACTGGACACCGCGGGTGGTCCTGACCGCTCTGATGATCGTCCTGATCGAACGTGATACTATGGATTCAAACGACCTCATCATGAACCTCCCCGCCGAGTATGTGCCCATGGTCTTCGTGTGCACCATCCTCGCGGGACTGATCATAACCTTCGCGAGAGGATTCTTTAAATTCTCCGAGGAGTACAAGAACCAGGCGAGGACCACCGGCATCAAGATCGCCTACGGCCTCGACTATCTGTCCAAGAACATCATCGTGGCCATCCTCTCCGGAGTGCTGGCCATCGTCGCCCTCGGAGTGTTCTACTCCATGACCGACGTCGCACCCACCCAGGACGCCTGCATGGCCATCGGATTCGGTGTCGCAATGATCATCGCCTGGGGCGGAGAGACACTCGCCAACTTCATCCTCGAGACGATAAGGAATTTTTCCAAGGGCAAGGACGCCCTGGAGATCCGTAAGTCCGAGGAGTCCGAGGAGAAGAAGAACTGAACCCCAAGAGGGGGCCGACCCCCCTCAAAACTTTTTGTTTTTATACTCATGTGTCCATGACGATGCATGACCGATGAAAATGATGCCAGACTCACGCGTCAGCTTATCCGTGAGGAGCTGGATGCATCGAATTCGTACGAGGAGAAGGCGCAGGCCACCTCCGACCCCGAAGCGGCCAAGGTCTACAGGGACATATCGAGGGAGGAGAAGGTCCATGCCGGAGAGCTTCAGGCACTCCTCGATCGCGAGGACCCCGAATCCACCGAGGCCATGAAGGAGGGCATGGAGGAGACCGGGCTGGAAGGCTCCTTCAAGGACATCTTCGACAGGAAACGCGAGGACTACATCCACAAGTCCGTGTACGGGACGCATGTGGAGAAGAAAGGTGATAGAGGCGCCAGGAATAGGCAGTACCTCAGAACCCAGCTCAATGCCGAAAGGGATGCCAATAACAACGTCGTAGAGACAGGCGATGGCGCAACCCCTGAAGCGGGCGGAACGACCCTTCTGAACCTTTTGTCCCCCGAACTGAAGGAGCAGTTCGATCAGATCATCTTCGATGCCCTTCCTGACAGAGAGAAAAGGGCCCGTGAATACGGTGCTAAGAGGATAAAGCAGATCGAATCCACGCCTTTCACGGGAGGTTCCCATCAGAAGCTCCTGAACTCGTACTTCAGGGCAGAGGAACCTCTCCATATCTACCGTCCCAGAGGGAAGATGAGGATCCGCGAGGACGAACTCGACAAATTCAATGAGAATGGTCCCAAACGTAGGGATGAGAAGGTCTTCAGTGACGTCGAATCGGGGCAGGATATAGACGACACCCTTAAACTCGGTGAGATCGCCCAGAATCAGGGCGCAGGTGAACAGGCAGACGGGTCGGATAAGAGGATCAGCACCAGCGAGTTCGAGCGTCAGGGTAAGCCTGTCGGGCTGAGGAACGACACCCAGCACAATCTCAGCTGGGGAAACGACTATGATGAGATCTTCGACCCCGACCAGATCGGCGAGACCGAGGTCGAGAGGTTCGTCAACGGCCAGATCGGCGAGGAGGATGCCGATGCACCCAGTTCCGACAAGCGTCCGTGGCTTACATGGAGGTATTTCGGTAACCACCTGCTCCAGGCTACCACCATCAGGGATGAGGCCAAGGATTGGGCCGGTAACGCCCAGGTTCACTATGTCAGGGTGCCCAACAGAGACGGCACGTTCGACACGAAGGGGATCTACACCTCCAGGATCGTCATGAACTACCGTATCTCCAGACCCGGTAAGGACATCAACTATGAAGGGGAGCCCTTCAAGATGATCTGCACCTGGGATCCCACGGCATTCAATCCCATAACCCGCAGGGACACGGGAGCATTCATCCCCGAGAAGGTCATGACCCCCGGCGGGACCGTCATCTACGACAAGAACGACGTCACGAGATTCCAGGACCCTTGGGATGCACTGGAAGCGGAGATGTCGAAGCAGGCCCTGTACGATGGAGTTGTGGAATATCTCTCGAATCCTGAATTCAGGGCCAAAGTGGACAAATTCAGCCCGACAGGCGCACAGATCGGCGACACTCAGCATCTCGACGAGGTTCGTGATATGATCATGAACACCGACGAGTCGGAGTTGGGAGCAGGTACGGGCGCAGAGCGTATGATGCAGGCCAGATTGAGGCTGAACAGCATGGATCCCGATGATTGGAATCAGGCCATCGCCAAGGTATCCATGCTCTACAAGGACCTCGACGAGGAGTTCACCAAGGCCAAGGAGGAGGCCGCTAGGAACAAATCCCAGCTTGATGCCATGATAGACGGAGTGGTCTCCGACAGCGTGGCCAGACATCTCAACGACTGGCTGAAGAGGAACAATGTGATGGGCTTCGATGACAACGAGACAATCACGTCCGAGAACATGTACAGGCATTACGACTCCATCTCGGGAATGTTCAGGTTCAGGATCAGAGGGGAGAAGGTCGAGTGGCCCCTTGAGAAGATGGAGGCTTGGATGGAGCATGCCGAGAAGTACTATGACAGGCAGGCCCGCTACGAGTACAACGAGGCTCTGGCGGAGGAGCAGAGGATCCAGGACGCCTTCGACAAGAGGGAGAACATCGAGAACGCTGCCATCGCCGATTACCTGTACAAGAGCATGGTCGCCGAGATGAACGCCAGAGGCGAGGGCAGACTCGACGATCTCGGACATGCTGCCCTGCATTCCGAGGCCAACAGGCTCACACAGGAGATGCTGTACGGCGATGGCACCGTGTTCAACGAGTTCCTGAAGAACATGGGCTCTCTGGACGAGGATGTCGGCGACCCGAGGAGTTTCCTGCTGAAGAAGGCGGGATTCGATTGGGACGTGTTCGAATACAACAGGAAACTGGTCGAGAAATCCGCCGATCTGGCACTTGCTGCCGAGGTCTCCTCGATGAAGGACCCCAGATTCCATGAGACTGTCAAGATGGACCTTGAGAAGGCGTTCATCAAGAGGAAGAACGGCATCATGGGGGCTTTCGCGATAGCCCAGGCGAACAGGGCCATGGCGAAGGAGAGGACAACCGATCCGGAGTGGGCATGGGAGAATTCCATTCAGTCATTCCTGAACCGCAAGACTCCTGGAGGGAGGAGAACACTGTATGGTGAGAATGGGGTCATGACGGCAAGGTTCCAGGACATCCTGGATGAAGGTACGGACACCACAGAAACTCTGAACAACCTCATCCAGGGTCAGGATCCCGAAGCGGTCTTAGGTGAGCAGGCTCCTCTGGCGATAGATAGGGCCATAGAGAATGTCACCAAAGCAATAGAGAATCCTGCCTTCAAGGAATCCCTCAACGAAAGAAAATTCCAAAAAGAGAATGGCCCCAAGGCAACAAATGCATTGTTCCAAGCCATATCGGACCCTGAGAAGCTCAAACAGGAGATACTGAGTGGATCTGAAGAGGGAAGCTTCCTTCTCAGGACCTTGATGAATATCAACGGAAAGGCCCGTGCGCTTGGTTATTACAGCAAGATGGGCCTCACGGGAAAAGAAGGCAAAGGCATCAACCTGAAGAGAGCCCGCAGGGACCTCGGGAGGATGTTCAACTCTGCTCTGGTGCCCGGCGGTTCCAGAGACCAGTTCGCCACAGGCATGAGGAACCTCGCGAGACGCGAGGTGGAGAGCATACTGGAGAACGGCTCCGACGACCCCGCTCTGAAGGGCGAAGGAGAGGAGGCCGTGTTCAGGGCATACGAGAAGACCATGAACAAACTGGTCTCCGATGCCGCGCTCAGGTCGGCCCAGCTGAATATAGAAAAGATCCACAAGATCGCCAGACCGAGGAAACCCAAGCTTGATGACCCTGAATACGACCGTAAGATGGACATCTACGAGAAGGAGAAGAATGCCTACTACTTCGAGGTCAGGGAGAGGACTGAGGAGATCTACGCTGAGCGCGACAGGCTCCTGAACGACCCCGAGTACGTGCAGAGCACCAAGGAGGCCATGGAGACACTGGCCAAGAGGACCACCATCAACACACTGGTCGCCGACAGGAAGCTCAGACAGGCTTTCACTATGGCAATGGGTAACAGCGACCGTATGATGGGTATGACAGGCTTCCTCACCATGGGCGAGGACCTCATGTGGGAGTCCGACAAGGAAAGGACATCCCTGGACAACATGCCCGAGCTCTCCGACGACGAGAAGCTCGAGAAGAGGATCGCACCGTTCAGGCAGGAGGGAAGGTCTGATTTCGAGGCCCTCGTCGAGTCGTACAAGGCACAGGGCTACCCCCAGAGACAGGCCGAGGAGCGTGCCAGACAGTTCGCCGAAGGCTATGACGAATCTGTCATCGACGTTCCTGAGAGAGGTACTGCGGAGGCATTGCTCGGCGAATATCAGGCAGATGACATCTCCCTGCCCGATCAGCTGAGCGAGGACGACTCCCTGAAGATCGTCAGGGATGCCCTGATGGACTATTTCGTGGACAACTACTACAAGACGAAGCGTGTGACGCCCGAGGATGTCGCGAAGCTGAAAGCGGGCGGCAAGGACATGATGATGGTCGTCTACAAGTACCTCAGCGGAGACAACCAGACCAAGGACCTGGTCAAGGAGCTCAAGCAGGACCCCGCGAACCCGGATATGGTCACGGGGTACATGATCAACAGGAATGCGTTCTCCGGTCGTGATTTCGATGTCAACTTCAAGGACCTCAACTCAAAGAAACCTGAGAATAGGATGGACGAGATGGGAGGAGCCAGGAGAACGGTCCAGGAAAACGCCCGTGGGGCTGCCCATAAACTCCTCGCAGATTACTTCGCGAGGAAAGGATCCCCCGGACTCGTCCAGAGGCTGTATCCCAGATATCAGGCCAGTTCCAGAGCCCGCGGGATGGAGAGGTACGATGCCGCTATCGATAAGATACTCAGGAACAAGCTGGTGGAGAAGCGTGCCATGCAGCTCAGGATGCAGGGCCGCAATCCCCATAAGGTTAACCGCATGGCCAAGAGACAGGTCCTTGACGACTTCGACATGAGGATCACCTCCAAGGACCTGTCCGAGCAGGGCACACCTTTCGCACAGCTTCTCGAAGAGTACGGGATGACTCCCAACGACATCAAGGGCGTCAAGGTCGAAGCGATGCGCACCTCGGGAGCACCCTATTACGAGAGGTTCATCAAGCCCTTCTTCGAGAGATCGGGACGTAAGGTCGGTGCCGACACCGCAGATGATGAGCTCAAGCTGTTCGAGCAGCTCAACTCCGATGATCCTGAAGCTCAGAATCATCCCGAGTTCAAGGAGTACTGGCAGAAGTTCATGGATTCTCCCGATGCACTCAACCCCGACCAGATCGGTCAGCTGATCTCCGGAATCGAGTTCAGGACCAAGAGGCGCGGGGACAAGATCGATGCCGCCCAGAGAGCTCAGAAGGAGGAGATGAACAAATTCTATGGAGACCAAGCAAATGAGTATCGTTCTAAAAATTTGATTCTTAGTGCGTTACTCAAGGTAGCAAGAGCAAAATCTGGAGATGGAAGTCCTGGAGGGGGATTAAGGAACGATATGTACAATGGGATAGTCCCTACAGATACCGATTTATTCAGATTCTATTTGAGTGATGCAATTAGAGACGAATATGAAAGAGGGAGATTGCCTCTTGTTTCTGATCCTGTGGCATTCGAAAAGGTGCTCTTTGCCCGTATTGTCAATGACCCCGACAACAAGATCAACTTCACCGGGTTGGAAGACATCCAGAGCAGTGTAAGGGACAAGGCCCGCAAGGAGAGGGAAGCTGCGGAAGAAAGAGCTACCAAGGATGCGGAGCTCAAAGGGTTACAGGCTCGTTTCGGACCAGAAACAGGAGAGCAATTCTACCTAAGGAATCATCTTCAGGAAACTCTGGCAGATGAGGAAAAGATACTGGAAGATAGACAGGAAACGTATAAGGAAGAAGACGAGGAGAATGCCGAAAGATTGAAGACACAGGGAGGACCCAAGAAGGATAAACCTAAGATTCAACCTCTGAAGAGGGCTCCTGTGGCCGATGTCTCGGATGTCTCGGCAAGTGCCGTGGAGATCGGTGCAAAGGCGGCTCCTGGAACACCCCAGAAGAAGATGACCGAACTTCCTGTATCGGAACTTGGAAGCAAGGTCCAGAGCCCTACGGCAGATTATCAGGATGCACTGGGAAAAGTAGAATCGATGAATAGCGGACAGGGGGGAGGTCGTGTGACCAGAGATGATGTGGAGGAAACAAATTACACCGTCACTGACGATGCGAAGGAGAAGTACAAGAGCGACATGGTCCTCGCAAATGCAGACCTTGCAAAGGAAAACACCGCGAAGTCCGCATTCGACACGCCCTTCGCCGATATCCTCTCGTCCAAGAGGTCACAGACCATCAGGAAGAACGAGACTGGAACGGTTATATCCACGGACACCGTATCAGCACCCATGACCGAGCAGGCAGACGCTCCGCAGGAGCAGAACAGTGTCGAGGCAGGTGGATTCGCCGAGCTGATGAAGTCCAAGATGGCCTCCACCCACATGATGGAGGAACCCTCCGAGGAGAGGGAGGACTGGATCCCTATGAGGAACGGATACCGCAGGGTGACCATCGGCAGTGGCAAGGACTGCGTCCGCAACATGATGCGCAACCCCCCGAGGAGCGCCAACGCTCCCGGAACAAGGACCAGAAAGGTCTGAAAACCATTTCCCGAGGACTTTTCCTCGGGTACTTTTTATATCGCACATTTTCATTTACGTATATGAATCGCCAAACCGAACAGTTCCGCGAGGACCTGCGCAAATCCATCACATTCGATGACATGCGTCTCATGAACGTCAACAGTCTCTCGCGTTGTGCTGATGAGGACGCCGTCAACAAGATGCGCTTGTCCCTGTATGGTCAGCAGTCCAAGAAGATCGCCAAGATGACCCAGAGCACCGAGGACTACTACGAGATGGAGAAGGCCAGGGCCACCAAGGGGGATTACAAGATGGATGTCCGTGAGTTCGCCCTTGAGGACGATGTCGCGGTCATGTACTTCAACTGGTTCGGACACAACTTCGAGGGTGGTGAGATCGTGGACGACGCGGGGAAGCCGTGGGAGTGTCCCGGATGCCACCTCAAATACGGAATGTCATTGAAAGCACTGCCCGACCGCTGTCAGAGGTGCGGGTGGACCACTCCTCTGGGGGAGCTCAAGGCCGATGGGGCCTTCGACAGGTGATCACATGCCCGAGATGGCCATGGTGGACGGGGTGCAGGCACAGGTCTCCATGCCCGAGACCCGCGAGGACCGTATCGTGAGACGCATGTCCGAGAAACAGAGGAAGAAGGACCTGCAGTTCGTCATAGGGGCGGTCCTGGACCTCCCCGTCTCCGACAAAGGGGAGTTCGTCAGCATCGACGAGGCCACCAGCTTCGCGGGGCTGGCCAAGGCGAACACCACCGTGATGGCCAGGATCGTCCTCAATACCGCACATGCGGCCATACAGGGGGACCTGCAGGCCACCAAGCTCCTGTGGGAATACGGAGGCATGAAGCCCGTCGAGGAGAAGCGCATAGAGATGAACCTCCCGACCTTCATCGACGACATGTCGGACACCACCGATCCAGCCGAGACAGGTTCCTTCCCGATGGAGCGTCTGGAGCCCCCGAAGGAGGACCATGACGAGTGACCTCCGCCCTCAGGACCTGGAGAGCAATGTAAGGTCCCTGTCCCGTATCGTCGGCGGGGGATACAAGGGATTCTGGAATTCCAAGGACCTGTACGTGGTGTGCAAAGGATCGAAAGGATCCAAGAAGTCCAAGACGCAGGCCCTGAAGATAGTCTACAATATGATGAAACCCTGCTACGAGCTGGCGAACACGCTCGTGGTCAGGAAGATCGGTAAGACCATCAGGAATACCTGCTTCACCGAGGTCCGCTGGGCGATAGAGGCCCTAGGCGTCAGGGAGCTGTGGAAGGTCAACTCCTCCGAGATGAAGATCGAGTATCTTCCCACAGGGCAGGTCATCCTGTTCGCTGGTATGGACGACCCCCTGAAGCTCGCATCTTTGACCGTTCTGCGTGGGCACCTGTGCTGGGTCTGGTTCGAGGAGGCATCCGATTTCTCCAACTACGACGATGTCCTCAAGCTCATGATGTCCATTCGTGGTCAGCTTCCACCCGGATACTACAAGCAGTTCACATTCACATTCAACCCCTGGAGTGAGCACCACTGGCTCAAGAAGGAGTTCTTCGACAAGGAGAGGGATGATGCGTACGTCTGTACCACCACCTTCAGGGACAACGAGTTCCTCGGTGCGGATGATATCAAGCGTTACTATGACCTTTACAAGAACAGTCCCCGTATGGCCCGCATCATCTGTGACGGCGAGTGGGGAGTGGCCGAGGGCCTGATCTATGATAACTGGATCGAAGAGGATTTCGATCTGGGAGAGGTGATGGCCAAGCATCCCGATGCGAAACCCTCATTCGGTCTCGATTTCGGATACTCCATCTCGTTCAACGCCTTCGTCGCCATCCTCGTGGACCTCAAGGACCGTGAGATGTGGGTGTACGATGAATACTACGCCAACGGACAGTCCAACATCGATCTGGCCAAGCAGATCATCTCAATGGGATATGGGAAGGAGGAGATCTGGGCGGATGCCGCCGAGCCCAAGTCCATCGATGAGATGAGCAAGGGATTCGACGAGGTCACATATGACGAGAACAACCAGCCCATCATCAATCACTACCAGCTCCCGAGGATAAGGCCCGCTTTGAAGGGTGCCGATTCTGTCCAAAACGGTATCCAGAGGATACAGTCCTTCAGGATGCACATCCATCCAAGATGCATCAACACTCTGATCGAGTTGAACAATTACGCATGGGATGTGGATAAAGACGGCAACTTCATAGACAAGCCTATCAAGGAGTGGGATCATATAATGGATGCAATTAGGTATGCAACTACAAAATTCTACATCCGTGGAAAGGGACATGTCGTGGAGGTCAAGGGATTGGAGCTTCTGGAGGCTCCTTCAGGGCCTGCAGTGGACAAACCTAGAAAATCCAGACGCGTTATAACAGTAGGAGCCAAATAATGACAAGATCACTGAGACCCAGTAAAGTCACCGCGTCCATGGCCAAATCGGACACGGTGAACGCAGGCCTCCCCGCCCTCAGTCTCAAGGCCTTCAACCTCGACACGAACACCACGTTCGATGTCCTGGATAGGGCCCAGAGGGAAGGAGCCGCCATCGGTAACGCCGAGCGTCCGTCGAACATGTTCTTCCGTACGACCAATAAGACCCCTTATTGGTACATGTACGCCCTCGCCGACTGGTATAGATCGGAAGTATCCATCTTCTCGACCATCATCCAGCGTTCAGTCACCGAGATCTTCAGATACGAGCTTGAACTCAGACCGAAGTTCGTCCGCAAGTGCGAGGACTGCGGGTATGAGATCCAGGTAGAGACCAAACGCTGTCCCAAATGCCAGTCGGCCCGCTTGAGAGGACCCGACGAGAAGCAGAAAGAGTACTTCAAGAACCCCCATTCGGGGAAGTCTTTCCTGGATGATGCCAACAAGAACCATCAGACCCTGAAAGACGTTCTCAAGATGTACGCCGCATCGGAGTACCAGAACAATCAGGCATACACGTTGTGCGTCACGGGTGACATCTACGACAAGCAGACAGGCCGTCTGATCAAAGCCTATCCCTTGGAGTTCATCAACATCGATGCCAAGTTCATCCGCTATCTCTATGATGATAGGGGAACCCCCGGAACGGAGTTCGCCTTTGTCCGCAGTGACAGGAAGAACATCATCAACCTTAGCCAGGATCCCGATGAACTGGACGCATACTCCTGCAACGGAGAGGAGCTCTATCCCGCGTTCTGGCAGGTCGGTTCCAGCTACGGAGGTGCCGGAGAATACTGGCTGTACAGCGAGGAGGAGATCTATCAAGATCAGTGGTTCAGGCCCTCCATGACCTATGGTGTGCCCATCCTCTATGATATAGAAGACGACATGCTCACCTACCACTACCTTGAGAAATCCAAGCTCAAGAGGTACAAGTTCGGATTCGTCCGTAAGATGGTCATCCTGCCCGGATTCACGGACGAGGACGTCGAGGACATCACCAAAGGTATCAAGGACGTTCTGGAAACGAACGACAACTCCATCCCGATCGTCTGCACACCGCCCCAGATGCCCGGTACCGCCGAGATGAAGGCACAGGTGCTGGAGCTGGATTCTCCTGGGGAAGATGTCATGAAGGACAAGGACGACATCCGTACCCGTCTCTGTGCCCATTGGGGAGTCCCCGATGTGTTCGCAGGTGACGTGGAAGCCAGCGGAGGTATGAACAATGAGAGCCAGCAGATCACCATCTACGACAGGTATCTGACAGACAAGTACGGCTTCGTCGACAGGCAGTGCAGGTGGATCATGTCATGGTTCCCCAAGATCACCGATTGGGAGCTTGTCCTCGATAGGCCTTCCAAGGCGTATTCCGATAGGAAGAAGCGTCTGGAGAACATGCAGGAGGCTCAGATGATGAAGAACCTCGGATTCGACATCTACTACCAGGATGGAGAGTTCCACTATTCCGAAGAGCCCCTCGATCAGATCCAGCGCAAGGAGCAGGAACAGCAGCAGGCCACGCAGGGCATACCCCCTCAGGGCCCCGTTCCCGACGGCGGACTGAAGCCTGGTGACGGTGACGGACCTCCTGAGAAGGGCACCGCCAGAAGGGAGGACCCCGAGATCGGCCAGACCGAGGATGACATCGACCTCGCCAAGAGGGAGGCCTCGGACGCGATGGAGATCTGAGATGGCAGGAAAACCCATGGAGATCGAGCTGGCGATCTCCATCGATGAGCTCAGGAAGGAGATCCAGGGCGATCTCGAGAAGGAGGGCATCGAGCCCGTGTCGGTCACCATCGACTCGGACCATGCCGCCTTCCTCGAGTTCGGTACCGCCGGATCACCAGGGAAGCGGACCCCGTACTACGAGATCCTGGACTGGGTCAAGAGCAAGCCGAGGTTCGCCATGCTCCCTCCATCGGAGCAGAGACGTGTCGCCGGAGCGGTCAAGAAGAAGATCGACGAGAAGGGGATGGATGCCCACCCCTTCATCGCCCCTGCATTGAAGGACCTCGTCGAGACCGACATCGTGACACGTCTGAAGATGGGTGCCACCACCTATGATCTGGCGGATGGCTTCATCAACAACATGAGGTGGCATCTCGAACTCAACGCCTCCATCTACAAATGGGAGGTATATGAGTCCATGTCTGTCCACAAAGGTGGTGAATGGGGCAAGGGGAACGAGACCCTGAACATCCATGATATCATGAAGGAGCTCGAAGCGGAGATGCATGGAAAATGAATGCCAAGCAGTACCGTGTCATCAAGACCATGATGGCCCACCGTGGGCAGTGGATCACCTCCCATGATCTGGCCATCGCGCTCAACCTCACATGGCGTCAGGCATCGGCACTGCTCACCGTCCTCTCGCCACCTCTGGAGATCCGCAGGGACGAGAGGTGGGGCGTCGTGGAGGCCAGATTCAACGGTACCGAGGAGGAGATGATCGAGTTCGAAAAGCAGGCCCTCAAGGAGATCTACGGGATAGACGAGGCTGAGAGGAGACGCATCCTTCTCACGCTCTCGCCATCCTCATGGATGTCCATAGTAGATCTGTCCGACGAGCTGGGCTACAAGTACAGCATCATCCTCAGGGTGTTCAAGACCTTCGGTAACGCAGTGGAGACAAAAGGAACATCGGTCAAGATGTATAGGAGGAATCCGACGTATGACATACACGACAATAGACGAACTCCCGTCTCAGGTCACCGCCTCCCTCGATGAAGAGGACGCCAAGATCTGGATGGACACATACAACGCCCTCGATCCGAGGACGAAGGAGGAGGTGAAGGCAGCTAAAAAGTATGCATGGCATGCGTGCGCCAATCTGCCGTCCAGCTTCTCCTTCCGCATCAAGGCATCCATGGATGCCGTGGACAAGGACAGAGAGGTCATCGACCTCGACAGCATCAAGGAGCACATCGACTCCTACATCGACTACGGCGGCAACATCCAGTGGGAGCACGGCGACTATCAGGTTGGCGTCGCATGGGATTGGGAGCCCATCAACTACCACGGGATGGACGGCATCGAGGTCTATGGGAACATCTTCGGCGGGGACTCCGTCTACGACGAGATGCGCAAGGCCTTCACTCAAGGGAAGAACTCACTGTCCGTTGCCGGAGAGGCTGACAAGGGGAAATACCAGTGCGACGACCGCGGGTGCTACATCCGCAGGGACGTGAAGCAGCTGATGGAGATCTCCCTGTGCGCCGTTCCGGCCAACAAGCACTGCACCCTCTCATGGTACAACGAGAAGGCGAAGCTCACCAAGTCCGATAATGGGGTCTATTCTCCCCCGATGTCCATCGAGGAGTACGAGATCCATAAGTCCTACCGCGAGTGCCCCCATCTGGCACTCCGCAGGAGCCTCCGCAAGGCGGGATTCGATGCACACGCCACTGAGGCGGGTGTCATCGTGCAGATGACGGAGGAGAACTTCAGGAAGTCCTTCGGCTGGTTCGATAAGAACAACCTGTCGGCCGTGTGGCTGGGTGATGCCGTCCTGCTGAACGACAGGAGGTACCTTGCGGAGCTGTCGTTCAAGAAGGGTGTGTCCGAAGGATGGATGGACAGAGACGGCAAGGTCAACTGGAAGATAACCAAGTCCGATCTGGGTCTCCTGAAGGAGCGCGACGTGCTCGTCAAGGGCGAGGACGGCATCTACTACCTGAAGATGGATGGGGACGATCTCCCCTCTATCGTATGCAATACTGTTTAAATATGCTCAAACCATGCAAGGATGTGTGGATCTATGAATATCGATGAGCTATGGGCTGAATTCACAGCGGACAGAGCGTTCCGCAAGGCCAGCATCGCCGAGAAATTGGACACGATGGCAGCCCAGCTTCAGGAGATTCAGACCGATACGAGCAACACGTCTCAGATCGTTCCGAAGATCCTCGGAGACGAGGGAGCCATCGATACGGCCAATGCGGAGGCAACCCCCGATATGGGCATGGGCATGCCCCCACAGGGAGGCATGGATCCCATGATGGGAGGAGGACCTCCCGGAGCCGAGGCTATGGCCCCGCCCATGGGCGGAGATATGGCAGGAGGAGAAATGGCAATGGATGAAGAGGGCGCACCCGGTGCGCCGATGGATACGGGAGCACCTGCTCCCGATATGGGCATGGGCGGAGCTCCCGCTCCCGACATGTCCGCCGGAGCCCCCGACATGGGCGGAGACATGGGAGCACCCGATATGGGTGGCGACATGGGCGCCCCTGACGCGGGCCTCGGTGATGCAGGGGCACCTGATCTGGGTGCCGACCTTGGCGGTGATCTCGGAGGGGATCTCGGCGGAGATATGGGCGCTCCCGACATGGGGGCCGATCTCGGCGGAGACCTCGGCGGAGACATGGGAGGGGACATCGGAGGAGCCACAGGCTCCGGCATGACCCTCGACGATGTCGCCATCGAGCTCATCAGATCAGGTAAACGTGAGGAGGCCAGGGTCGTCCTCGAGGCGGCCGCAGGCAATGGATCGGGACCCATCGAGTCCCCCGACGCACCTCTCGGAGGTGCCGGTATGGGAGATGCGATACCTCCCGCACCCGAGGCAGGAGCACCCGACCTCGGAGGCGATCTCGGAGGGGACATCGGAGCCCCCGCACCTGACATGGGCGGAGACGAGGGAGAGCCCGCACCCCCCGCGGAAGGCGGAGAGGGAGAGGACAAACCCGAGAAGAAGGACTCCGACTCCAAGGATGACTCCAAGGACGACAAGAAGGATGACAAGAAGGACGACGACACCGAGAAGGTCAAGAAGTCCGACGAAATGGTCACCGATGATATGACGGGAACCTTCGCAGCATCCTCCGACCATCTGAAGGAGATCGTCGGGAAGATCATGGGCGACGCCGTGTCGTCCATTATGGATGCTCTCGACCATAAAGAAGGCATCGGTGGGCCCGACGGAGACGAGCACCATGGACACGGTCCCGAGATAGAGATCGAGGTCGAGTCCGAGGACAAGAACGAGGAGATCGCGGACCATCCCTTCGAGAAGGAGGAGGACGAGCTGTGCAAGTGCGCCAAGTCCGCGGTCGAGATGACCTTCATGGACTACGTCCAGGCGAGGCGCAACGGAGCCGACCCCATCGGTGACTACTTCGCCAAATCCGATACCGAAGAGATGGAAACATCACCCTTCGCAGGATCGGGCAAGGCAGGACTCTTCCAGAAGAGCATGGGCATCTTCGACGACCTGACCATGGTCGCTGACAAGTCCCCTGCCCAGAAGAGGGAGGAAGGCATCTCCGAGGAGCTCGGCGAGCAGAAGGGTATGGGCGGAAGCGCCGCATCCAGAGGAGAGGTCCTCGACGACATCGACGCCAAGAAGCCCGCCACCACCACATCCCGTGAGGAAGGACTTCTGGACGAGAACGATGCCGGAGGCAGATCGGCAGGCTCCAAGAGCCCCAGGAACGACATGGTCGACGACCTCGACGAGAAGAAGGGCATGGGCGGAAGCGCTGCCCCCAAGGGAGAGATGCTCGATGATGTCGACGAGATGAAGAAGTCCGCCGACGATCTTCCGGGCAAGCCCATGATGTCGTTCGCGGAGCTTGTCGCTATGAAAAAGGCCGAGCGTCCCCCCGCATCCGCGGGATTCGACGCGAGCAGGCTCAGGCCCGATCTCGGATCGATCACCAAGAGCGCCGCACCCTCCGAGCCCATCATGATGGGACACGGTGTGGACCCCGCGAAAGTGGTCGAAAAGGACTGGGAAGAGTATAAACTTTATAAAGCACAGAGAAGAATCTGAGAATTAACACCAAGGTGTAGATATGACAGGAAAATTCGTCAAAATGGGCCAGAAGCTCGGTACCACGTACCCTGAGGTAGCTTCTGCGACCAACACACTGATCGACGACTTCTACAGGATGCAGTACGATCAGTTCAAGAAGAGCGCAGGATTCGCCGGATACGGTGACAATGGATACTTCAACGCCATCATGGGACGTGAGATCACAGCTGCGATGTACGCATGCGACAATGCCTTCACCGCCATCGGTGCAAGACCCTACACCCATGAGGGAATGCGTATCGCTCTGGAGCTCGCCTCCTACGGACTGTCTGGTGGAGAGTTCGTGGGAATCGGTGCCACCACAGCTCCCGATGGAGACATCCCCGAGTCTGTCAAGATGGATGTCGGAGAGTACAGGCAGCCCTACAAGGAGCTTCCCTATGCATTCGACTATGGACTTGGTCTCAAAGCTCTGGAGTCCAAGGAAGACGACACCATCGCGTACAAGGACTACATCGACAAGATGACGGCCAACTACAGCAACGAGATCGATCTCGCCCTGCTCAGGCCCATCAGCGGAACCCAGCCCCTCGTCGGAGCCATCGAGACCTCTCTGAACTCCATCTCCAGATGCACATCCGCATACTCCGAGATCGGAAAGACCGTCAACGGTGAGACCATCACAGCCAACCAGGTCTGTCCCTACGGAGGAACCAGCGGAGACTTCAAGGCAAGGTCAGAAGGAGAGTCCAACCTCGATTCCCACGTGCACAACCTCAACGGCGGAACTCTCGGAATCCAGGACATGAGGAAACTCTGGAGGGACGTCTCGGCCAACTGGAGGAACGGAGCCGCACCCAACAACAAGATGTGGCTGATGTCCAACATTGCCCAGGACAAGCTCGGAGCCATCATGGCCGCCAACAACTACTATCTTGAGTCCGTGTACGTCCAGAGGGACTTCAACGGTGTCAGGACCGTCCCCGGACGTGACGCAGGATTCGTGCTGAACTCCTATCAGAACATTCCCATCGTACAGGACAACAACCTGAACTTCAACTTCACCAACAAGAAGGTCAGCACCGTCAAGTATGGACCCATCCATCTGCTCGATCTCGATCACATCTGGATGAGGATGCTCACACCCGTTGAGTTCCAGTCCGTCGACAACTATGCGATCACCAGGACCCTCCGCGAGCGCAACGTCATGCTCTCCAGGATGGAGACCGGAATCGACATGTTCATCGTCCACGGACGTCTCGAAGGCATCGCCGACGAGACAGCATAAAACCTTAAGAGGGGGGAGAACCCCCTCATTTCTTTTTGTTCTGAAGCGGTTTCTTGATGGCATCCTCAAGGGACCACCCCGCCTT